>DATLLM010000467.1:0-5387 GCA_035537855.1 Chloroflexota bacterium
GACGTCCCCTGCGCCCGCGGCGGCCCCGGCGCCCGCGGCGCCCGGCGTCGTGCCGGGCCCGGCCGGCGCCCGGCCGGAAGCGGCGGCCGCGGCGACCGGGGGACCGGCTGAGGTGGTGATGCGCGTCTGGCGGGGCGACGCCGGCGGGGGCGCCTTCCAGGAGTACCGGGTCCCCGCTGGGGAGGGCGAGGTCGTCCTGGACGTGATCCACCGCATCCAGGCCACCCTGGCCCCGGACCTGGCCGTGCGCTGGAACTGCAAGGCCGGACGCTGCGGCTCCTGCAGCGCGGAGATCAACGGCAAGCCCCGCTTGATGTGCATGACCCGCATGGACACCCTCCCGCCGGGCGAGCCGGTGACCGTCTCGCCGATGCACACCTTCCCCCTGGTGCGTGACCTGGTGACGGACGTCTCCTTCAACTACGAGAAGGCCAAGACCGTGCCGGCCTTCAAGCCCCGGCCGAAGGAGGCGGACGGGACGCGGCGGATGTACCAGGAGGACATCGACCGGGTGCAGGAGTTCCACAAGTGCATCGAGTGCTTCCTCTGCCAGGACGTCTGCCACGTCATCCGTGACCACGAGGAGAACAAGGAGGCCTTCGCCGGGCCGCGCCTCTTCGTGCGCCTCGCGGCGCTGGAGATGCACCCCCTGGACACCAACGACCGGCGCCGGCTGCTCAAAGAGCAGCTCGGACTGGGCTTCTGCAACATCACCAAGTGCTGCACCGAGGTCTGCCCGGAGCACATCAAGATCACGGACAACGCCATCATCCCGCTCAAGGAGCGGGTGGTGACGGAGTTCCACGATCCGCTGGTGTGGCTCGCCCGCAAGCTCACCGGACGGGGCGCCCCCGAGTAGCTCGCCCGGCGGCGCCGGGGGCGACGGACGCGGGCGAGCGACCGGGCTCAGGGCCCGTCGTGGTACGGCCGCCAGTCGCCGCTCGGCTCCGTCGGCGGCCGGTAGCGCAGCCCTCCCGCCCGGCGCATCCCGGCCAGGGCCTGATCGACCGTCAGCAAGGCGGTCGTCTTGATCGCCCGGTCGTGCCCCGGGGCGATGACCGCCAGGAGCGCCGCCGCGGCCGTCGTCTCGTCCGGAGCCTCGAAGATGGCCACCCCGTCGTACTCGCTGAACGCGTAGTAGAAGCAGACCAGCCGCCCGCCCAGCTGCTCCAGGTGGTCGCCCAGGACGCGACTGCGGTCCTCCGGGTTCCGCAGCAGGGCGGCCCACGCTTCGGGCGTGTAGGCGAACTGCGTCATGTACACCGGCATCGCTGCGCCCTCCTCTCGACCCGTCACACCGACGGTCCGCCGACCGCTCCGTGCGCCCCGCCGGGCGACCGCCGGCGGTGGCACCCGGTAGCCTACTCCCGGGGCGGGCGTGACGCCAGGGCTCCCGAACCGCGTCGCCGGGTTCCCGCGCCGTTGCCCGGCTGCGTGGCTACGCACACCGCCGGCCACCCGGGGCCGCGCCCGGCACGGGTGGGTTGAGGCGAGGCAACCGGTACGCTACCCGAGGTCGGCCAGAGCGAAGGAGCGGGGTGGTGCGAGTCGTAGTCACCGGCGGCGGCGGCAAGAGCGGGGCGTGCACGGTGGCGGAGCTCAGCTCCCACGGCCACGAGGTGACCGTCCTGGACATCTCGCCGGCCCCGGCGGCGGCGCCCGCCGGCGTCCGGTGGCGGATGCGCTCGGTCGAGGACGCTGCCGGGGTGGAGGCCGAGCTGCGGGCGGCGCGGGCCGACGCCGTCGTGCACCTGGCGCGCAGCGCGCCCTCCGCCGACGATCGCACTACTTACCGCAGCCACGTCATGGGCACGTACCACGTGCTCGCCGCCGCGGTGGCCAGCGGCGCGGGGATCGCGGTGGTGGCGAGCAGCATCCGGGCGCTCGGCGACTACTGGCGGCTGCAGACCCGCCCGCGCTACCTCCCGCTCGACGAGGCGCATCCCTGCGCCCCACGGGGCGCGTACGAGGCGGCCAAGCGGAGCATCGAGGAGACGTGCGGCGCGATCACGCGGGAGCACGGCCTGACGACCATCGCCGTTCGGCCCACCGGGATCGTCGCGCCGGACCAGTGGCCGGACGTGCGCCGCCGCCGGGAGGCCGCGCTCGGCGCCGGGAGAGCGTTTGTCGGGACACCCCTGGACAACTACGTGGACGCCCGCGACGTCGCGCAGCTGATCCGGCTGGCCGTCGAGGCGGCCGCGCGCGGCACCGTGACCGGCGCCGCGGTCTTCCACGCCGCGGCCGCGGATGCGCCCGCGGGCCCCTCGCTGGGCGAAGCCGTCGCCGCGTGGCGCCCGGAGTGGGCGACCCTCACCGCCGGACTCGGCCCCGAGGAGACGGGCATCAGCATCGCCGCGGCGCGCCGCGAGCTGGGGTACGCGCCGCGCCACCGCAGCCGCGACCTGCTCGCGGGGGCGCCGTCCTGAGCAGCACCGGCCCCGCCGCCCACGAGCAGCACCCGCTCCTCGGTCGCCCGCGGTGCGCCGCCCCGCGCCGGGAGCCGGGGGTCGCACGCGGCGCACGGACCGGTGATACTCCTTCGCAGATGACCGCTCCGGCTCGCGTCCCGCCGCGGGAGCGCCTGTCGGTGGACGCCGCCCGCCGGATCGCCCTGGCCGCGCAGGGATTCGCCGATCCGCGGCCGTCCGGGCGGGTGGACGCCCGCCACCTGCGGCGCGTGATCGATCGGATCGGCGTGCTGCAGCTCGACTCGGTGAACGTCCTCTGCCGTTCGCACTACCTCCCCATCTTCGCCCGGCTCGGTCCGTACCCGCGGCCGCTGCTGGACCGGCTGGCCTGGGGGGGACGGCGCCGCCGCCTGTTCGAGTTCTGGGCCCACGAGGCGTCGCTGCTGCCGCTGGCGACCCATCCGCTGGTGCGGTGGCGGATGCAGGCCGCGGCCCGCCACGTCTGGGGCACGGACCTGAAGCGCTGGCGCTCGTCCCTTGACCCGGCGCTGCTGCTGGCGCCCTGGGCGGTGATCGAGGGCATGACCCGGCTCGCCAGGGAGCGGCCCGGCCTGGTCGACGAGGTGCTTGCGGTGGTCGCCGCGCGGGGCCCGCTCGGCGCCGGCGAGGTCAACCTGCCGGCCCGGCGGCGCCTCGAGCGCGGCGGGCTCTGGAACTGGCACGACGTCAAGATCGCGCTCGAGTGGCTCTTCTACCGGGGCGCGGTCACCACCGCAGCGCGGCGCCACTTCGAGCGCGTCTACGACCTCACCGAGCGGGTCCTCCCGGCGGCGATCCTGGCCGCCCCGACGCCGGGTGCGGAAGACGCGCAGCGCGAGCTGATCCGGATCGCGGCCCGCGCGCACGGCGTCGCGTCCGGGCGCGAGCTGCGCGACTACTTCCGCCTCCCGCTGGCGCCGGCGCAGGCGCGGGTCGCCGAGCTCGTCGAGGCCGGCGAGCTGGTGCCCGTCCGGATCGAGGAGCTACCCCACCAGCAGATGTACCTCTGGCCGGGGGCCCGGCGGCCCCGCCGGGTGCGGGCGCGAGCGCTGCTGTCGCCGTTCGACTCGCTGATCTGGGATCGGGGCCGCACCGAGCGACTCTTCGATTTTCGTTACCGGATCGGGATCTACACGCCGGCGGCCAGGCGGGTTCACGGCTACTACGTGTTGCCGTTCCTGCTCGGCGAGCGACTCGTCGCGCGGGTCGACCTCAAGGCCGACCGCGAGCGGGCCGCCCTGCTGGTCCAGGCGGCGCACGCCGAAGCCGAGGTCCGCGAGAGCGAGGTGGCGGCGGAGCTGGCGGCGGAGCTGCGGCTGATGGCCGGCTGGTTGGAGCTGGACCACCTGGTGGTGAGCGGCCGCGGCGACCTCGGTCCGGCGCTGTCGCGGGCGGTGCGCGCCGGTCGGTGACGGCCGCCGGGCCGCGGGCCAGGGCTTCGCCGTCCGGGCCCCGGCCGGCGCACCGGCGCCGCCGTCTTCCGCGGTCCGCCCGTCAGCCGGCTGCCCCGGGCCGCGCTGGACGTCGCCCGTGGCCCGCCGCGTGCAAGCGCTGCCGGCGGGAGCACGCTGGGAGCAGACCGACGCCACCCGCGGGCTGTCCAGGGAGGCTTGGCATGGCAGCAAGATCGCGAGCGGCGACCCGGCAGGGGCGACCGCGCGAGTCGGAGCGGGCGCCGGGAGCGACCCCGAACCCGTTCGCCGTCGAGACGGAGGTGGGCATCTTCCCCACCTTCTTTATGGCCGGGTTCGAGTGCTCCACCTTCATCTGGAAGGACGGCGAGCGCAAGGACTACGTCGTCCGCACCGGGCACGACCGGTACCTCGAAGACGACTACGACCGGGTCGAGGAGCTGGGCCTCGGGGTGGTGCGCGAGGCGATCCGCTGGCCGCTGGTCGACCGGGGCAACGGACGCTACGACTGGTCGACGGTCGAGCCGCTGGTCGACGCCCTGGGGAAGCACCACCTGACGGCCATCTGGGACCTCTGCCACTACGGCTTCCCGGACGGCTTCGACCCCTTCTCCGAGGCCGACCGGCGGCGCTACGTGGACTACTGCCGCGCCGTGGCCGAGTACCTCGTGCCGCGGCGCCCGGCGCCGCACTACTTCACGCCCCTGAACGAGATCACCTTCTTCTCCGCCGCCTGCACGGACATGGGCTGGATGTACCCCTTCGCCAAGGGCAAGTACGCCGAGATGAAGCGGGCCCTGTGCCAGATGGCGATCCAGGGGGTCAAGGCCATCCGCGAGGTCGACCCCGCCGCCCGGATGGTGCACGTCGACCCCATCGTCCACGCCGTCCCGCCCGAGGACCGCCCCGACCTGGCGGACGAGGCCTGGAAGCAGGCCTACGAGGAGGCCTACGAGGCCTGGGACATGCTCGCCGGGACGAAGCACCCGGAGCTCGGCGGGGCGCCGGAGATCCTGGACGTGGTCGGGGTCAACGTCTACCACTTCAGCCAGGCCCAGCTGAACGCGGACAAGAGCCGGGAGGTGCTCGGCCCGCGCGACCCGCGGCGCAAGCCCCTGGGCGAGATGCTCCTGTTCGCCTGGGAGCGCTACCACCGGCCGCTCGTCATCGGCGAGACGAGCGGCTACCAGGACAAGCGCGCCGAGTGGCTGACCATGACCATGGAGGAGTCGCTGCGCGCCCTCAACTCCGGGGTCGACCTGCAGGGGATCTGCCTCTACCCCTGCGTCGACATCCCGGACTGGAACAGCGGCGAGCTCGCCCAGATCGGGATCTACGACCTGAAGGACATGGAGGGCCACGAGCGCGTCCCCTGCGAGGCCTACATCGAGGAGCTGCGGCGCTGGGAGCGGCTCCTCGACCACCCCGAGTCGATCGAGCCGGACGCCCTGGAGCGCGGGGGCCTGGGGACGGTGCAGCTGGCCGAGGTGCGCCGGCACGCCCGGGAGTGGGAGGAGCGCACCCC
>DATLLM010000468.1:0-10204 GCA_035537855.1 Chloroflexota bacterium
CTCTAGTCCCGACTCGTCCCGACCGAGGAGCCTCGCACCGTGCGCCGTAACCTGCGTCCCGAAGACCTCGGCGACCTGCTGGAGCAGCTCCAGCTCGCCACCCTGGCGACCCGCTTCGCCGACGGCACCATCCTCCTCTCCCCCGTCTGGCACGAGTGGCGCGACGGGGGCTTCAACGTCGTCGCCGGGGCGAACGACGTCAAAGTGCGCCACCTCAAGCGCGACCCCCGGAGCAGCATCGTCGTCGCCGAGAGCACGCCCCCCTACCGGGGGATCGAGGTGCGGGGCGCCGCCCGGGTGCTGCCCGCCGGCGCGCCCGAGGCCCTCGTGCGCATCTCCGTGCGCTACCTCGGGCGGCGCGAGGGGGAGGCCTACGCCGCCACCCTGGACGCGGCGGAGCAGGTGATCGTGCGCCTCGAGCCGGGGGTGCTGCGCGTCTGGGACTTCGTCGACGACTACGGCCCGGCCCTGCCCTGATCCGCCGCCGGCCGCCGTAGCCGATTGGAGTAGCTGACTAACCTTGCCCCACCTTGGCGCTTTCGGTATCTTCGGGTGACGGGGCGGTCGCCGGCGCGGCGCCCCCCGACGCCCGGACGCGGGCCATCATCGGAACGGAACCAGGGCGGAGCAGAGTGGGGCGATGACGGCCGGCGAGGTGGTGGCACCCGCCGGAGCGGCGGCCGGGGACGCCCTGCTGGGGCGCCTCCGCCGGCTAGAAGACGACGCCGGGCGGCGCCCCCTCCTGCTCGCTGCCCTTACCAGGCAAGAGCCGGATGCGCTCGTCGCCACCCTCAAGGCGGAGGCGGAGCGCCTGTGGTACGTCGACCCCCACGCCTCCCTGCGGGTCGCAGACGCCATCGTCCTCGCCGGCCACCTGGCCGGCCGCCCCCAGCACACCGCCCTGGGGATGATGGCCCGGGGCGACGCCCTGCGCATCCTCGGGCGCTACCCCGAATCGCTCGCCCAGCTGGACGCGGCCGCGGAGCGCTTCCTCAGCCTCGGCGACGAGGTCGGCTGGGCCCGCACCCGCATCGGCTGGGTCTTTTCGTCGCACCGCCTCGGCCGGGGGCCGGAGGTCTTCGAGACCGCCGGACGCGCCCGGGACATCTTCGTCCGCCACGGCGAGCGGCTCCGCGCCGGCGGCCTGACGCTCAACACCGCTGTGGTCAGCACCGAGCTCGGCCGGTACGAGCAGGCGCTGCGCCTCTACGACGAGGCCGAGGCGCTCTTCAAGTCCCTCGGGGCGGCGGCGGGAGTGCGGGCCGCCTGGGCCCTCGCCAATAAGGCCGTCATCCTCTCGCTCCTCGGCGACTTCCGGGGCGCACTCCGCCTCCACGAGGCCGCGCGCGAGACCTTCAGGCAACAGGGCGAGTCCGTCGCCGTCCTCCGCCAGGACCAGAACATCGCCTTCGTCTACGCCGGACTGGGCGACTACACCCGGGCCTTACGGCTGCTCAACGACGCCTTCGACGCGGCCGAGGCCGCCGGCCTGGAAGGGTCCGCCGCGTCCGTCGGGCTGAACGTCGTGGAGTGCCACCTGCGGCTGAACCGCCACGCCGAGGCGCTGCGCCTGGCGGAGGAGACGGTCAGCCGGTTCGAGCGCTGTGGCACGCCCACCGAGACGGCCAAGGCCCGGATCGCCTGCGCCGAAGCCTGCACCCGCCTGGGCGACGTGGACCGGGCCCTCACGCTGCTGGACGAGGCCGCCCAGATCTTCGCCGCGAGCGGCCTCGCCCGCGAGCTGGGGGCGACCGCGCTGCAGCGCGCCGAGCTGCACTTCGGCGCCGGGAATCTGCCGGCCGCCCTGGCCGAGGCGGACCGCGCCGAGGCCCTGTTCGCGGAGCGGGGGCTGGTCGTCCGCCAGGCGCAGGCGGCGCTGATCCGGGCCCGTGTGGCCCTCGCCACCGGCGACGTCGAGCGGGCCGAGCGGGTCGCCCGCGCGACGCTGGCGGTGACGGTCGAGCGGGAGCTCGATTGGCTCGCCCACGAGTGCCACCACCTGCTGGCGCGCGTCGCCGAGACGCGCGGCGACCCGGAGACCGCCCTGCGCGCCTTCCAGCTGGCGATGGCCGGCATCGAGCAGGTGCAGAGCCGGCAGGTCAGCCAGTTGCGCAGCCACTTTCTGGACGACAAGCTCGCCGTCTACCGTGGCGCCATCGACCTCAGCCTCCGTCTCGCCCGTCCGGCCCAGGCCCTGGAGTATCTCGAGCGGGCCAAGTCCCGCGCCCTCGTCGACTACCTCGCCGGCAACGCGGCGGTGCGCGTGCGCGCCCGCGGGCGCGCCAACCAGGCCTTGATCGACGAGCTGACCCGTCTGAAGCAGGAGCACAACTGGTACTGCGGCCGGCTCTACGGCCACGGCATGGACGCCGTCGCGGACGTCTCGCCGGCGGAGGCGCGGGTGCTCGAGGCGGCCATCCGGGAGCGCGAGCAACGGATCGCCCGCATCCAGGAGCGGCTCACCCTGCACGCGCAAGATCTGGCCGGCATCGTCGCCCCGCTCACGCCCGAGGCGCTCCGGCCACCCCAGCTGGCCCGCGGAGCGCTCCTGCTCGAGTACTACTTCCGGGAGGACGGCGGCGCGGTCTTCGTCCAGACCGGCGACGGCCTCCGGGCCGTGCCCCTGTCCACCACGCCCGCGCAGGTGCACGCCCTGCTCCGCCGCTGGCAGCTGAGCCTGGACGCCACCACCCGGGCGCTCGCCGCCGGGGCCCCGCTGGCCGGGCTGCAGCGCAACACGCTGGGGACGCTCGGCGCGCTCTACCAGGTCCTGATCCGGCCGCTCGCGCCGCTTCTGGAAGGGTGCGAGCGGCTGATCGTCATCCCCCACGGACCGACTCACGCCGTCCCCTGGCACGCCCTCTTCGACGGGCAAAGGCACCTTCTGGAGCGGATGGAGGTCGTCACCTGCCCCTCGAGCGCCCTGCTGCGCCTCTGCGCCGGGCGGCAACCGTCGCCCGGCCGCACCGTGGACAGCGCCCTGGTCGTCGCCTACAGCGACGGCGGGCGGCTGCCGCACGTGATCGAAGAGGCGCGCACGGTAGCCCAATTATTCCCCGGCGAGCGTTATCTGGAGGGGGACGCGACCGAAGCGCACATCGTGGCCGCCGCCGCGCGCCACGGCATCATCCACCTGGCCGCCCACGGCGAGGCCCGGCTGGACAACCCGGCCTTCGCCCACCTGCAGCTCGCAGACGGCCAGCTCACCACCGGAGAGGTCTTCAACCTGAACCTGGACGGGGCCCTGGTCACCCTCAGCGCCTGCGAGACCGGCCGGAGCGTCGTCACCGGCGGCGACGAGCTGATCGGGCTGGCCCGCGGCTTCCTCTTCGCCGGGGCCTCGACCCTGGTGCAGAGCCTGTGGCGGGTGGAGGACGGCTCGACCGCCCGCTTGATGGAGCGCTTCTACCGGGCCCTGCGCGACGGCCGGCCGAAGGGCACCGCCTTGCGGATGGCGCAGCTGAGCCTGCTGGCGGAGGGATCGCCGCCCTGCATCTGGGCCCCGTTCCAGCTCGTCGGCGATCCCGGCCCCCTCGTCCGGGCAGGCGCCACCGCCCAAGGAGCTGCCGCATGAGCCAGCCCACCGCCCCCCCAGACGGAACCGGAGCCCGGAGTTCGCCGATGACCCGCTACCTCCCCGCCGAAGTGATCGTCCTCGTCGAGACCGGCGACGAGCAGGGCCCGCTCGCGCAGGACCGCTATCGCTCGGTCTACGACGGCACGATGGACTGGCTCAACCGGCACGTCCACGACATCCTGCGCCGCCCCCCGCCCGAGGCCTTCGGCAACCCCTTCGAGCAGGACATGTTCCCGGTCACCCTGCAGGAGCACTGCAACGGCTGCCGGGACATCCTCAGCCCGCCGAAAGCCAACGGCGGGCGCGATCCCTGGGTGCCCCTCCCCGACTCGGGCAAGCTGCTCTGCTTCTACGACGTCAACGCCCGCGACGGGCACTGGTCCGGGGGCGCCGGCTCGGACGCCGTCCGGGACCTGGTGAACCTGGTCAACCGGCGCCTCCTGTCCCGTCCGTACCCGGAGCGGGGGGAGCAGACCGCGGTCAACGGCCGGGTCGTCGCCGCGACGCCGCACTGGCTGGCCGCCGGGGCGCAGGAGGGCTTCACGGATGGTGGGCCGGCGGCACGACCAGTGACGGCAGACGAAGGGCGCTGGCGCTTCGACTTCGGCGACGACCGTCTGGACGAGCTGGTCAAGCACCCCGGCGAGGGCCAGGTCGTCGTCGCCGTGCTGGACGCCAGCCCGGCGCTGCCGCAGGTGGAGGCGGCCGCCCGGCGCTACCCGGAGAACTGGCTGCTCCAGGAGGTCGTCGGCCCGGACCGGCACTTCACCATCGACGAGGAGCTGTCCGTCCCCTCGGACGTGCTCAAGCACCTCGACCGCTACCTCCCCTCCTGGCGCGGCGGCCTCGTCGCCGGCGCCGACGGGGAGGTGCACGTCCCGACCGAGCCGTACCTGATGCCCGACCACGGCCTGTTCACCGCCAGCATCATCCGCCAGCTCGCCCCGACGGCCGAGATCCACCTCGTGCGCGTCCTCTCCGACTACGGCGTCGGCGATCTGCTCGCCCTGGTCGACGTGCTGCGCCGCCTGCCGGCGGCGCTGAATCCGGACGGCGACAAGCGGCTGGTGGTCAACCTCTCCCTCGTCGCCGGGATGCCCTCGGCCGGGGAGATGCTCGGCCTCTGGTTCCCCAACTCGGTCTCGGACCTGGCCACCGTCACCTCCTGGCAGGCGGACATCGCCCGGACGATGGACTTCGCCCACCGCAGCCTGGCCGAGACCGTCTCCTGGCTCACCGCCCAGGGGGTGCTGGTCGTCGCCGCGGCCGGGAACGACGCCAACGGGGGCCCGGCGCGCCCCGAGCCGCGCATCCCGGCACGCTACGACGAGGTGCTCGCCGTCGCCGCCGTGAAGCGCGACTCGTTCGAGCCGTCCAGCTTCTCCAACCGGGGAGACGTGGCCATCATGGGCAACGGCGTCGCCGTCTTCGGCGGCGAGGCCCGCCCGGCCGCGGCCGCCCCGGACGGGAGCACAGCGGACGACCCCTGGGTCACCGTCGACGGCGTCGTCGGCGCCTTCAGCGCCGAGACCCTCCCCTTCGGCGGGGGGCCGAACCGCAGCGGCTGGGCCGCCTGGGCGGGGACGTCCTTCGCCACCCCCATCGTCGCCGGGGTCGCCGCCGCCGTCCTCACCCGTGAGCCGGGGCTGCGCCCGGACCGGGTGATCGAGCGGGTCAGAGGGTACGCCCGGTTGACCGACGACCCCCTCGACCGGGACGGCCCCCTGGACTGCCCCACCATCCTGGCCACCCAGGTGAAGTCGGCCGCGGCCAGCGCCTCCTGAGCATGACCTCCACCCCGCCCCGGTCGGGCCTCCCCGGCGGCCGCGCCGCCGGCACCCCGGCGATCGCCACCGGCGTCGCCTTCCCGGCCGGTGCGCCGGCCGCGCCGGCGGTCGCCGTACCCCCGGCCCCGCCCGCGCTCCCGCCGGCGGCGACGCGGATCGCGACCGGCCCGCCGCCGGTCGCGCTGTGGCGCAATCCGGAATTCCTCAAGCTCTGGCTGGGGCGCACCGTCTCCAGCGTCGGCACGCAGGTCTCCCGCCTGGCCATCCCCCTGACCGCGATCAACGTCCTCGGCGCCAGCCCGGCGCAGATGGGGCTGCTGCAGGCGGCCGGGACGGCGCCGCCGCTGATCCTGGGGCTGTTCGTCGGGGTGTGGATCGACCGCGTGCGCCGCCGCCCGATCCTGGTGGCCGCCGATCTCGGCCGGGCCCTCCTGCTGGGCAGCATCCCCCTGCTGTTCGGCCTCGGCCGGCTGCGGATGGAGCACCTGATCGCCGTCTCCCTCCTCACCGCCGTCCTGACCCTGTGCTTCGACGTCGCCGCCACCTCCTTCATCCCCACGTTCATCCCCCGCGCCCAGCTGGTGGACGGCAACAGCAAGCTCACCGCCAGCGCCGCCGCCGGGCAGGTCGTCGGGCCGGGGCTGGCCGGGCCCCTGATCGCCGTCCTCACCGCCCCCGTCGCCGTCGCCGTCGACGCCGTCACCTACGTCTTCTCCGCCGCCTGCAACGCCCTGATCCGGGCGCGCGATCCCGATCCGGACGAGCCGGAGGGGCCGCCGGCCCCTCCGGTGGTGGCGGACGCCCCGGCGCCGCCCCTGTGGCGGACGCTGTGGGACGAGGTGATGGAGGGGGTGCGGGTCGTCGCCGGCAACGCCTACATGCGCACCTGCGCCGGAACGGCCGGCATCTTCAACTTCTTCGCCGGCATCGCCGGCGCCGTCTACCTGCTCTACGTCGCCCGCGACCTGCAGGTCAGCACGCCGGTGGTGGGCGTCCTCTTCGCCATCGGGGGCGCCGGCGGCATCCTGGGCGCGATGGTCGCCCCGCCGCTGGTGCAGCGCGCCGGGTTCGGGCCGGCAACGGCCATCGCCGCCTGCGTCGTCGGGGTGAGCTGGCTCCCGGCGGCCCTCGCCGGCGGCGCGGCCGGGCTGACCCTGCCCCTGCTGGCCCTCTCGCACTTCCTGCGCGGCGTCTCGCAGACCGCGTACGGGATCAACGCCACCAGCCTGCGCCAGGCCGCCGTCCCCGACCACCTGCAGGGGCGCGTCGCCGGGACGCTGCGGGTGATCTTCCTCGGCACGGCCCCCCTGGGCTCCCTCGCCGGGGGCCTGCTCGGCGAGCGCATCGGCCCGTGGCCCACCCTGGCCATCGGCGCGGCCGGGGCCGTCCTGGGCAGCGTCTGGCTGCTGCTCTCGCCGGTGCGCACCCTGCGGGCCCTCCCCCAGTCGGGGGACGACCTCAGCGCGGCGCCCTGAGCGGCGCCGTCGCCTGAACCGCCGGGACGGCCGGGGCACCCGGGGCACCCGAGGCAACAGGGGCGGCGCCGCCGGCGGCCACCGCCGGCGCCGGGCGGGGGCGCCAGATCCAGAAGAAGCTGGAGGCGAACGTCCAGGCCGTCGCCGCCGCCGTGCCGGCGATCTTGGCCAGGTAGGGCCCGGCCCCGGCGGCGAAGAGCGGCGCGGACGGGCCGTAGACCAGCAGGTTGGTCACGGCGTAGGTGATCAGGGAGGCCGTCAACGCCGTCAGCTGGAACTCCAGCAGGCGCCGCAGACTCGGCCGGCGCTGCCCGAACACCCAGCGGTCGTTGACCAGAAAGTGCACCACCAGGGCGAGCTGGTAGGACAGCCCCGAGGCGAGCCACACCGGCAGGTCGAGCAGCTGCAGCAGCACCGCCTGCAGAGACAGGTCGAGCGCCAGCGAGCCACCGCCGGCCAGGAAGAAGCGCAACACCCGCGTCAGGCTGGGCACCAGTACAATCCCCACCAGTGACGAACGGCCGAGGAGGGACAATGACGGCGATGGACAGCGCGGACGACGGGTACGCCCAGCCGGGGGGCTACACCGCCGCGCAGGCGGCCCACACGTTCGAGCAGTTCCTGGAGGGGCACCTCACGGTGCAGGGCTTCTCGCAGTGGCTCGACGGCTACCGCCCGGGCGCCAACGCCCCGCGGGACCCGGGGGTGGAGAACGAGATCAACACGGCCCTGCTGGCCCTGCGCGCCCTGCAGCACGGGACGCGGACGCGTCAAGAAGTGCACCGCGAGATCCTGAACGGCCGCAGCCGCCTGACCGGCCTGGCCCGCGGGTAGCGGCCGCCGGCCGTCCCCGCCGGCCCGCAGCGTCCGCCCGCCGCGCTCCGGGGGAGCGCCTCCGGAGCGCGGCGCCCTACGCAGGCCCGTCCCCGGGCACGCGCAGCACCACCCGCACGCCGCAGTCCGCTTCCAGGTGCAGCAGATCGGTGTGCAGCGGCGAGACGTCCGTCTGGATGTTGATCAGGTCGCAGCTGTCGGCCCCCAGCGCGCGCGGCTCGGTGTGCCACGTCCCGGGATCGAACGTGAAGGCGTAGCCGTCCCGGTTGACGAAGGCGACGATGCGCTCCGGGTCGAATCCCTCGGCCGGCACGTCCGGCGGGGCGACGATCAGCACCGTCGGCGCCCCCGCGAGGGGGACGAAGGTCTGGCTGTGGTCGCGGTGGCGGTTGATCCCGGTCAGGGTCGCCGGCACCCGGTGCACCGTCATCAGCTTGGCGGTGAAGCTCCCCTCCTGCTGCAGCAGCGGCTCCCGCTGGGGCCCGATCAGGCGCCCGTACGGGGCGTAGGCTTCCGGGGTCAGCGGGCGGGCCTCAACGACCACCTCCCGCAGGCTCGTTCTGGTCACGTCTCTGCCTCCAGCTCGCCGGCGCCCGGCGTCTCGGCGTGTCTGCGTCTCGGCGTCTCGGCGTGTCTGCGTGTCGGCGTGTCTGCGTCTCGCGACGCAGGGTGACGCGGCGCCCGGCCGGCGCCGCGCCGCGCGGCTAGCCGGCGGCGACGGCCACCGGCTCCCAGCGCTTCGAGCCGGCCCCGGCGATCACCGCGTCGATCGCGGACTGGGTGCGGAACCCGGCCTCGAAGTCGGCGTCGTGCTCCGGATCGACGCCCCCCCGCAGGCAGGCGTCGACGAAGCTGCCCAGCATGCGGTAGATGGCGTGGGGCGTGCCGTCCAGCGCCTCCGGCGGCAGCGGCGCGTCCTCCCACTGCGCCCCCGGCTCCGTCCCCAGCCGGCGCAGGATCTCCCGGTCGCCACGGGTCAGGTTGGCCAGCAGGGCGCCCTCGTCGCCGGTGACCACCACCACCCCCATCCCGCCCAGCTGGCTGTGGGACGGCGTCGCCCGGCTGGTGATGATCTCCCCGCCGAGGCCGCGCTCGGTGCGCAGCAGGCAGGAGGCCAGATCGAGCGTCTCCACCGGGACGGCCGCCCCGTCCGGGCCGGCGATCGTGCGGGGCACGGTGTAGGCGACGGAGGCCAGCTCGGCGATGTACCCGGCGGCCGGACCGCAGGTGAAGTTCACCGTGTCGAAGCAGTGGGAGCCCATCTCCCCCAGCTGCCCCGCCCCGTGCACGGCGGCGAAGTTCCGCCAGGTCACCCCCCGCGAGCGCTGCCAGGAGTAGCCCTGCTGCTCGACGGTCACGTAGTGCGGCCGGCCGATGGCCCCGGCGGCCACCAGCCGGCGCAGCTCCGCGATGCAGTAGGTGTAGCGGAAGATGAACGCGATCTCGTTCACCAGCCCCCGCGCCCGGGCCTCGCGGGTCATCTCCGCCGCCAGCTCCTGGCTCAAGGCCATCGGCTTCTCGCAGAAGACGTGCTTCCCCGCGCGCAGGGCGGCCATCGAGTAGGTGTAGTGGTTGTCGTTGGACGAGGGCACGGTCACGGCGTCGACGTCGTCCCGGGCCAGCAGCGCGTCCAGATCGTCCGTCGCTTCGGGGACGCCGGCCTGCGCCGCCATCTCCTTCGCCCGCCCCAGGTCGCGACTGAACAGGGCCACCACCTCCCCCCGCGGGTGGGCGTTCACCCCCGGGATGTGCGCCACCGCGGCGAAGCTGGCGGCCCCCAGAACGGCCACCCGGACCTTATCCGCCATACCCTGAAACCTCCCCCGCCCCCGGCGCTGCCGCCCCGAGCGCGCGTGCGCGATGGTACCGCCTGCGCCGGCGGCGCCGCCCTACAGAGTCTGTACCTCACCGCAGCCGGCGCCGAATCGGCCCCGTTTGGAAAGGTGCAGATCCGCCACCCGGGCCCATATTAATGAGTACAGACAAAGTACCAGGGGCTTGCTTTGTTGTGTAGTGCATGTATGATTGGCCATGCGGAGGCACAGAAGATGGTGAGCGAGCCCGCCGCCCTGCCAGAGTCCGGGATCGAGCCGGAGTTCCTGTCGGTCGCGCAGGTGGCGCGCCGCCTGGGGTGCAGCGTCAGCCTGGTGCAGAAGTGGCGCCGCCTGGGCTGGCTCCCCGCCACCCGGCTCGGCCCGCCGGACGTGCCCGTCTACGGCTACCGCCCGGCGGACGTCGAGCGCTTCGTCAGCGAGCGCTGGAACCGCCAGCGCGGGCGCCCCGCGCTCGGTCAGGGCGGCGCGACCCCGGACGCCCCGACCGCCGCGGCGCCGCCCGCGGACGCGCCGGCGCCCGCGCCGTCCGAGCGCCTGAAGCCACCCCGGCTCCAGCCGGTGGGTGAGGCCGCCGCGGCGGTCGGGGCGTCCGGGGTCGCGCCGCCCTGACCGAGCGCGGGGCGCCCGCGCTGGCGGTTCCAGCGCTCGCTGACGAAGCGCTCGACGTCCGCCGGGCGGTAGCCGTAGACGGGCACG
>DATLLM010000469.1:0-2872 GCA_035537855.1 Chloroflexota bacterium
GCGCTCCGCACCGGGACGCCCGAGCAGCGGCGCGAGTGGGTGCGCCGGTTGGAGAGCGAGGGGTGGCGCAACATGACGACCGTCGACGCCGCCGGCGAGCGGACGCGGCAGCTCACGCTCGCGTCCTGGTACTCGGACGCGGAGGCCGACGACGACCCGGCGGTCTGGGGGAAGTTCGCGGTGACCCTGCCCGTCCCCGAGGCGGGGCTGGCGCTGGTCCGGCGCGTGGCGAGGGAGCGATGGTGATGGACGGGGTCGAGCGCCGGAAATACGATGGCCCGACGGCGCGCCGGCCGCGGAGGTCCACCACCTGACCTACGAGCGCGTCGGCGAGGAGCTGCCCGGCGACCTGATCGCCCTCTGCGCCGGCTGCCACGCCGAGGCGCACGGCCGCTAGGGCCGGCGCACCACCCGGACGACGCGCAGCAGCAGCAGGACCACCGCCAGGGGGAGGAGCAGGCACAGCCCCAGCCAGACCGCCTGCGCGGCCCCGAGGAGTTCGTCCGGCGCCAGGTCGTCCGTCGCCGCGGGCAGGAGCAGCAGGCGGAACGCCACCGCGAGCGCGACCAGCACCACGAGCCCCGCCGGCCGGTCGGTCCACAGCCACCGCATATCGCCCGCGCCTCCGGTGCGTGTTCGGCCCGGAGAGCATACGCCGGTCGACCGGGGCGGCAACGGGTTTGGCCCCCTCGGGGGGCTCACCGCCGTCTGCGAGCCCCGCCACGGCCGGCGGCACGGCCGGTAGGCCCGGGCGGCGGAGGCGGGCTGGGAGGGGGACCCCCAGCCCGCCGGCGAGAGAGAGAGCCGCGGCGCCGACTGCACGCGGCGCCGCGCGGCCAGCATACACCCGGTGCCCGCCCGGTCGGCCGCGGTAGCGCCACCGCGCACGGGCGGTAGACGCGCCGCTACTCCTGGACGCGTTTGGCGACCGTGGCGAGCAGTTGGCGCAGGAGCGCGGTCTCCTCATCGGTCAACTCAACGCGCTTGCCGCCGGTCGAGGCGTCCGGGTAGTAGAGCGTCCCGCTCACCGCCGGCCGGTAGCTGAAGGACCAGTCGGTCGGCGCCGGCGCGTCCCCCGCCGTGTGCTTCGCGCGCGTGGCGAAGTCGAGCTGCTCCGGGACGAACGTCCCCTCGGTCTCGGGCATCTGCGGGGCTCCTCTCCGGTGCAGTGTAGAGGGGAGACGGTCTCCCTTCGGCCGGCCCGATCGCCGCCACGCCAGACTGGGCGATCCGGACCCTCTGCTCGGGCTGCCACGCCCAGGCGCACGGGCGGTAGCCTGCTACGCTGCCCCCGGAGAGGATTGGGAACGTGGCGCGGCTGGGGATGGCGTTCGTGGTGCTCGGGTTCATCGCCTACCTCCTCATCCGCCGCGCCGACGACGGTGCCGCCCTCGGGGGGCTGGCGAACGCCCTCAGCGCCCTCACCGTCCTCCTCGCCGTCGCCGGCGTCCTCCTCGTCTTCCGGTCAAACCTGCGCCGGTAGCGCGCCGCGTAGTCGGGTAGTCGCAACCCGAGTAGCCGGGTATTCGTCCCGAGGACCATGCGCCTCCCCGTCCAGGAAGCCGCTGCGGCCCTCGGCATCAGCATCTCCGGCGTGCGCCGCGGCCTCAAGTCCGGGCGCCTGCAGGGCCAGCGCACGGGCACGCCGCAGGGGCACGTCTGGCTCGTCCACGTGCCCGATGAGCAGGCGGTCGACGGCCGGTCACCGGGTAGGCGACTACGCGGATAGTCGGGTAGTCGACCCCCCGCCGCAGGAGACTCCGACGCCCACGACGTTGCCCGTACAGGCGCAGCGCGCGGAAGAGATGGCCCGCTTTACACCCGCGAGCTGGTCGGCCCGCTGTACGCCCGGCTCGAGGCCCAGGCGGAGGAGATCGGCAGGCTCAAGGCCGAGTTGGCGGCGGCGCGGGCGAACGGCCAGGCCGAGACGCAGAACGCCCTCCAGAACGCCCTCCAGGCCGAGACGTGGCCGGCGGGGCGCCGCTGGTGGCAACGCTTGCTGTGGGGTTAGTCCCCGACCAGCAACTCGCCGCGGCCGGCGCGGGCCGCCACGGTCCACTGCTTCAAGAGGCCCCGGATCTGCATCGCCGTCAGCGCGGTCCGGGAGGCTTGGCGGCCCGTCCGGTGGACCACCAGCTCGCCGTCACCCGCATCGCCCCGGGTCGTCACCACCAGCCGGAGGGCGCCCGCGGCCGCGGGCGCGGCCGGATCGGGCACGTAGATCGCGCGCATCGCCCTCAGCCCCCCCGGGCGCTCCTGACGTCCTGCGCCGTCGTACCAACTTGGTCGCCGGCGCCGGCGCGGCCATGGTGGAGCCAGTATCGGCCCCCGGCCCCGGCGGATCATGAAGTTCCATCATCCCCCAGCTGCCGAGCGCCCCGCCGACGGAGGGCCAGACGGGGCGCTCGTGGTGGCGGCGGCTGCTGTGGGGCTACGGGGCTGCCAGGCGCGGCTCCGCGCGGCGGGTCTTGGTTCGGTGCGGGGATCAGGGGGCGACGAGGTTGCCGTTGGCCCAGGCCAACTCCCGGGGGGTGAACCAGTGCCACCCCCGCTCGTTGCCGCAGTCGGCGCAGTCGGCCGCGGGGGCCTCCCGGTCGTAGGCCGCGTGCTCTTCGGGGGTGACCCAGCGGGCAAACCCGCAGTTGTTGCAGGACAGGACCAGGCGGTCGTCGGGGCGGCGTCGGGGGCGATCGGTCATGGCGCCAGTATCGGTCCCCGGACCCGAGAGGTCATGACGTTCCCTCATCCCGGAGACGGAGCGCGCCCCGGCGGCGGCGGGCCGGCGGGGCGCCCGAGGGAGCGCCCGCTACGGTGGGATCGAGCGAGGGTTGGTGCTAGGCTGGGCGCGCCGACCGCACGCCGCAGGGGGGAG
>DATLLM010000470.1:0-6945 GCA_035537855.1 Chloroflexota bacterium
GCCCATCCAGCCCCAGGTCCGCCACGTCACCCCCCTGGACTCCCAGCGTCGATCCGTCACCGTGACCGCTCCGAGGTGTTTTGCTTCGTGGGCCAACGGGGCCTGGCTGCCCCAAACCGGCGCCGCCCGCCCAGCCGGCGGCGCCTTCCCCCAATCCTATCGCTTCCGTCGAGCGGAGTCACGCCCCCGCCGGCCGCCGCGCGCCGGCGGCGCTCCGCCTCCGTCTTGATTCGGTGGGATGGACAACCGGCGCCCCATCGGCGTGCTCGACTCCGGGGTGGGCGGCCTCACCGTGCTGCGCCACCTGCGGCTGCTGCTGCCGGCCGAGGCGATGCTCTACGCCGCGGACGCGGCCTGGTGCCCGTACGGACCGCGTCCGGCGGCGATGCTGCGGGGGCGCGTGCGGGAGGTCGCCGGCGTCCTGGTCGGGCGCGGGGCCAAGCTGGTGGTCGTCGCCTGCAACTCGGCGTCGACCGTCGCCCTGGCCGACCTGCGCCGGCGCTGGCCGGACGTGCCGTTCGTCGGCATGGAGCCCGCCGTCAAGCCGGCCGCGATCCGGACGCGCAGCCGCGCCGTCGGCGTCCTGGCGACGGCGACGACGGCCGCCGGCGAGGCCCTGGCGGCGCTGGTCGCCCGGTACGGGGCCGCTCAGGGGGTGGACGTGCACGTCGCCGTGCCGCACGGACTGGTCGAGCTGGTGGAGCGGGGCGAGGGCGAATCGCCGGCGGCGGTGGCCCTGCTCGCGCCGCTGATCGCCGCCTGGCGCGCCGCCGGCGTGGACGCGATCGTGCTGGGCTGCACCCACTTCCCTTTCGCCCGGGGGAGCATCGAGCGCCTGGCGGGGCCGGCGGTGACGGTCGTCGATCCGGGCCCGGCGGTGGCGCGCCAGGCCGCGCGCGTCCTGGCCGGGACCGGCGCGCTCGCTCCCGCCGGGGCCGCGGGCGGGACGGCGTACCTGACCAGCGGCGATCCGGCGGCGTTCGCGCTCGCCCTGCGCCGGCGCCGGGCGGGGCCAGCCGGCGCGCCTGCCGTCCTGGCCTTCTGACCCCTGATCCCGGGCCGGCTCCCCGCCCGGCTCCCCACGCCGGCCCGCCCGTGGTGGCAGACTCTCAGCGTGGCCGTACCCGTAGCGGAGGGCGCCGGAGAGCACCGCAGAAGGACAACGCACGTGAGGCGTCGAGGGCGATGACGAGCTGGTACCGCGACCTGCGCCTGCGCTGGAAGCTGATGGGGGCGTTCGGGCTCGTCCTCTTCCTGACCACGGCGCTGAGCCTGCTGGCCTACCGTGGCGTGGTGGCCAACGACGAGTCGGCCGCGCTGGTGACCGAGACGCGGGTCGCCCTGCGCCAGGCCGACGAGGCCTTGCTCAGCCTGGTGGACATGGAGACGGGGGTGCGCGGCTTCCTGCTCACCGGGCAGGAGGAGTTCCTCGATCCGTACGACGAATCGCGCGAGGTCTACCAGCAACGGCTCGACCGGCTCGTGCAGGGGGCCGCCGGGCGGCCGGAACAGGAGCGCCTGTGGCGCTCGGTCGACCAGCGGACGCGGGCCTGGGTCAGCGGCTACGCCGACCCGGCGGTGCGCCTGCGGCGGGAGGTCGATTCCGGGGCCCGTCCGGCGGGGGACATCGCGCAGCTCCCGGCGGCGGCGGGCGGGAAGGCCCAGCTGGACTCGGTGCGGCAGGACTTCGCCCGGGCGGCGGCGCTGGAAGAGGCCATCCTCGAGGAGCGGGACGCCCAGGCCCGGGCGGCGAACGCCTGGCTGAAGACGGTGCTGCTGGGGGGCACCGCGCTGACCCTGGGCCTGGGCCTGGCGATCTCCTTTCTGCTGGCGCGCGACCTCTCGACCGTCGCCGGGCGGCTGGAGACGGCGGCGGGGCGGATCGCCAGCGGCGATCTGGCCTACCGGATCGGGCTGCGCCGCCGGGACGAGTTCGGGATCACCGCCCGGGCGTTCGACCAGATGGCGCTGCAGCTGTCGACGGCGGACCTCGAGCGGGAGCAGGCGAACGCGGGGTTGCGGGCGGCGAACGCCGAGCTCGAGCAGTTCGCCTACACCGTCTCCCACGACCTGAAGGCCCCGTTGGTGACGATCCAGGGCTTCGCCCACCGCCTGACCAAGGACTACTCCGAGCGCCTCGACGAGGCCGGGCGGCGGTACCTCTCCCGGATCGAGGCCAGCGCCACCCACCTGGGGGTGCTGATCGAGGACGTGCTCGCCTTCAGCCGGGTGGGCCGCATCGGGGCGCCGCCGGTGGGGGTGGACCTGGACGCGGTCCTGCGCCGGGCGCTGGAGGGGCTGCAGGAGGAGGCGGAGGCGCGCGGGGCGCGGGTCGACGTCCTCTCCCCGCTGCCGGTGGTGGTGGCCAGCCCGACGCTGGTGGGCCAGATCGTGGGCAATCTGCTGGCGAACGCCCTGACCTACGGGGCGCCCAAGGGAGAGGCGCCGCAGATCGACGTGTCCTGCGACGACCTGGGCGAGAGCTGGCGGCTGCGCGTGCGCGACCACGGGCCGGGGATCCCCGCCGACCAGCGCGACCGGCTCTTCCGGCTCTTCGAGCGCCTGCCGGCCGGCAAGGCGGCCAATCCGAGCGGCACGGGCGTCGGGCTGGCCACGGTGCGGAAGGCCGCCCAGGCGATGGGGGGCACCGCCGGGGTGGAGACGCCCGAGGACGGGGGGGCCAGCTTCTGGGTTGAGTTTCCGAAGGTCCCACCAGGGGCAATATCCAGCGGCCACGGTCCCGGTGCGCTAGAATCTGCCGCGCCGGACCGGGACTCGGCGCAGCCCGCGCTGGCTCGCTCCTGATGCACTCCTGACTCGCCGCTGGACCGCGGCCGGGCGCCGGGCCGGCGCCGCGAGCGGGCGCCCTGGCCGACACCCAATCCGTCTGGACGAGCCACCTGGCTCGGCGGTCGACGAGAGGATCCGGAACCGACGTGCGCATCCTGCTGGTCGAAGACAACGAAGACCACGCGCTCATAACGGAGCTGGCCATCCGGGATGCGCAGCCGGAATTGGCCGAGCAGCTCCACGTCGATACGGTGTACGACGGTGACGGGGCGTTGAACTACCTGCGGGGCGAGGGCGAGCACGCCGACCGGGAGCTGCCTGACCTGGTCCTGCTGGACATCAAGATGCCCGGGGTCAGCGGTCTGGACGTGCTGCGCACGATTCGCAGCGACCCCGACCATCCCGAGCTGCGGATCGTGCCGGTGGTCATGCTGACCACCTCCGCTCAGGGTGAGGACGTCCTGCAAGCCTACCGCGAGGGGGCCAACGAGTACGTCACCAAGCCGGTGCGGGCGGAGGAGTTCCGGACGAAAGTGCAGGCCATCCCGCGCTACTGGTCGCAGGTGGTCCAGCGGCCCGGTCCGCCTAACGCCTGATCGAGCCGGTTCGGAAGGGACGCGCTCGCCATCAGCGGCACCGCGAAAGTGGGTGAGACGACGCGCCCCCCGGAGGCGGTCCGGCTGCCGGACCCGCTTCCGGCCGACGGCGTGGTCAACGTCCTCCTGGTCGAGGACAACGACGACCACGCCGAGCTGTTCACCGACGCCCTCGAGCGCTCGACGGCGGCCCGCTTCGCCGTGCGGCGCGTCGCGACCAGCCACGAGGCCCTGGCGACGGTGAAGACGGCGCCCTTCAACGCCGTCCTGCTGGACTACCAGCTGGGAGACGTGGACGGGGTCACCCTGCTCGAGCAGCTGCGCGCCGCCGGATCGGATACGCCGGTGGTGCTGCTGACGAGTCACGGCTCGGAGGACCTCGCCGCCCGGGCCCTGCGCGCCCGGGCGGACGACTACATGGCCAAGACCGAGGCGCTGCTGGACGAGACCGTGGCGCGGGCGGTGATGCGGGTCATGGAGCGCCGCCGGCTGGCGGACCAGCTGGCCCGGGCGAGCGCCGAGGCGGCCGCCGCGCGGGCGCGGGACGCGTTTCTGGCCGCCGCCTCGCACGACCTCAAGAATCCGCTGACCGTGATCCGGGGCACCGCCCAGATCCTGCAGCGCCGGGCGGAGCGCCAGGCGGCCGTGCCCCGCGAGCAGCTCGTGGCCGGTCTGACCAGCATCGAGCGGGCGGCCACCCAGATGGCGTCGCAGATCGAGGAGCTGCTGGACGTGGCCCACCTGCGGGCCGGGCGGGCCCTGGAGCTGGAGCGGACGCCGGTCGACCTGGTGGCCATCGCCCGCGAGCAAGTGGCCAGCTACCAGCAGGCGGCCGACGCCCACCGGCTGCGGCTGGAGACGGCCGAGGGCGAGCTGATCGGGCAGCTCGACCGGGCCCGGATCGGGCGGGTGCTGGCCAATCTGCTGAACAACGCCGTCAAGTACAGCCCGAACGGGGGGGAGATCGTCGTGCGCCTCGTGCGGGAGTGCGATGCGGCGGGCGACCGGGCGGTGCTCACCGTCTCCGACCAGGGCATGGGCATCTCCGCGGCCGACCTGCCGTACATCTTCGAGCAGTTCCGGCGCAGCGAGAACGTGGTCGGGCACATCTCGGGCACGGGGATCGGCCTGGCGGTGGTGCGGCAGGTGGTGGAGCAGCACGGCGGCACCGTCGTGGCGGCGAGCGAGCCCGGGAAGGGGAGCGCCTTCACGATCCGCCTGCCGCTTGATCCGCCGGCGCCGGCCGGGTTTCCCTAGTCCCCGCCGGGGCCCCGCCCCGGCATGTCCGCTGGGGGCGTGCACAAATCCATCGGTATCGCCTATCATATTGGGGTTACCGATGCAATCTTCCGGCGCGGTTGCGCCGTCGCCAGCCGCGTTCGACGAAGACGTTGAGCGGATCGTGACCCTCTACCGGTCCGCCTGGGGCAAGCTCCGGGCGACCGACCCGCAGGCCTGGGCGGGCGGGCTGTCGATGCCCCAGATCCGGGTGCTGTTCTTCTTGAACAGAGCGGGGCCGTCCGCCGTGGGGGAGGTGGCGGCCGGGGTAGAGGTCTCCCAGCCGAGCGCGACGGAGACCCTCGACCGGCTCGTCCGGGCCGGGCTGGTGAAGCGCAAGGTGGACGCCGCCGACCGGCGGGTGGTGCGCAACAAGCTGACGGCCGCCGGGCGGGAGATGGTCGAGCGCCCGTGGGAGATGCGCCGGGCGGTGCTGGCGCACGCCCTGCGCGACGTGCCGGCGGCGAGTCGGACGGCGATCGTCGACGGGCTCGAGCTGCTCTGCAGCGCCCTCGAAGTGGCACAGGGGGAGCCGGTCGAGCGGGAAGACGAGCGGGAGCGGGAGCGAGAAGGAATCGTGAAGGAGAGAGCGAAATCGTGAAGGTGCTGTGGCGGTTGGTGCAGTTCGTCCGGCCGTATATCTGGGGCACGATGGGCTCGGTCGTCCTGATCTGCGTGCTCACCTTTTTCCGGCTCGGACCCGCCTGGTTCACCGCGCTGATCATCGACAATGCGATCCCCAATCAGGACTTCCGCCTGGCGATGTTCTACATCGCCGGGATGATCGGGGTCTCGGCGGTGGTCAACACCCTGAGCGCCATCGAGCTGTACCTGGAGCAGTGGGTCGGGCAGCGGGTCATCTTCGACCTGCGGGCGAAGCTCTACGACCACCTGCAGTCGCAGAGCATGTCCTTCTACGACGCGAACCAGACCGGCCAGCTGATGTCCCGGGTGACCAACGACGTCAACCAGGTGCAGTTCTTCCTGACCCAGGGACTGTCCCGCCTGGTGAACACGTTCGTGACCATCGGGGTCTTCCTGACCATGATGATCATCCTGGACCCCATGCTGACCCTGGTCTCGCTCGCGGTCACCCCGCTGATCATCTTCTTCCAGAAGAAGATGTCGGTGGTGATGCCGCTCTACCGGGAGGCGCAGCGGCGCTCGGCCGACCTGAACATCGTCATCCAGGAGGACGTGACCGCGATCAAGCTGGTCAAGGCCTTCAACCGGGAGTCGTTCGAGGCGAATCGCTTCAACCTGGTCAACTGGGACCTGCGCCAGGCCCGCATGAAGGCCAACATGGCGATGGCCGTGGCCAGCCCGGGGCAGGACTTCGCCACCTACATGGCGGCCGTGATCGTCATCGTCTTCGGCGGCTGGCGGGTAATCGAGGGGGCCATCACGATCGGCGTCCTCTCGGCGTTCTACAGTTACGTCCTGACCATGTTCGCCCCGGTGCGCTGGATCGCCTTCATCAACCAGATGGGGCAGCAGGCGACGGCCGCGGGGGAGCGGATCTTCGAGATCCTGGACACGCCGCTGGACGTGACCGAGAAGGCGGACGCCGTGCAGCTCACCCGCCTCGATGGCCGGATCGAGCTGGAGGACGTGACCTTCGCCTACGGCAAGGGCGCCCCCCTGCTGAAGGACATCAGCGCCACCATCGAGCCGGGGCAGACGCTGGCCCTGGTCGGCCCGTCCGGCTCGGGCAAGACCACCCTGATCAACCTCATCCCCCGCTTCTACGACGTCTCCCGGGGGGCGGTGCGGGTCGACGGCCACGACGTGCGCGACGTCGGCCTGCAGTCCCTGCGCTCGCAGATGGGCATGGTGATGCAGGAGACCTTCCTGTTCAACATGAGCATCCGGGACAACATCAGCTACGGGAAGGTCGACACCACCCAGGAGGCGGTCGAGGCGGCGGCGCGGGCGGCGAACGCGCACGACTTCATCGTGCAGTTCCCGGAGGGCTACGACACGATCGTGGGCGAGCGGGGGGTGCGCCTCTCGGGGGGCCAGCGGCAGCGCCTGGCCATCGCCCGGGCCATCCTGGTCGACCCCCGCATCCTGATCCTGGACGAGGCCACCTCCAGCGTGGACACCCGCACCGACTACCTCATCCGCCAGGCCCTGGACAAGCTGATGCAGGGGCGCACCACGGTGGTCATCGCCCACCGCCTGTCCACCGTGCAGCGGGCCCACCAGATCCTGGTCATGGAGAAGGGGCGGATCACCGGCCGCGGCACCCACGCCGAGCTGCTGCGCACCAGCCCCCTCT
>DATLLM010000471.1:0-4792 GCA_035537855.1 Chloroflexota bacterium
CTTCTAAATACTCCTATGGTGGCGGCCGCCCGGGACGGCGCCGGGCGGCCCGCGCCTCAGGCGAGACGCTGTAGCGGTCGAAGGCGTCGCGCAGGTGGGCGGTCTCGTAGTGGGCGTAGATCTTCTTGGTCGTCTCCGGCGAGGCGTGCCCCAGGATGTCCTGCACCTCGGAGAGCTTGGCCCCCTCGTTGAGCATGAGGCTGGCCTTGTCGTGACGGAACGCGTGCGGCGAGGCGCGCACGCCGACCGCCCGGGCGTAGCGGCGCACGACGTTCCACACCGTCTGGGTGGTGATGCGGAAGCGCATCCCCGCCGGGCCGGGCGCCCCCCGTCCCGTGTCGTGGCGCAGGAAGAGGGGCGCGTAGCCGTCCGCCCGGGCCTGCAGGTAGGCGCGGATCGCCGCGAGCGTCTCCGCGTCGAAGAAGACCACCCGCTCCTTCTCCCCCTTGCCCGTGACCAGGGCCTGGCCGGCGTGGCCGTCCTGCACGTCCCCCCGGTCGAGCGAGGCGGCCTCGGCGCGGCGCATCCCCGTGCAGTACAGGGTGCGGATCAGGGCCCGGTCGCGCAGCACCTCCAGGCGGCGCCGGGCCGGCCCGGGGCCGGCCCCTCCCGGGAGGGGCACGGCGTCCGCGTAGGTGACGATCTCCGGCAGGCGCCCGTCCACCCGGGGCGTCTTGTACGCCGGGGGGCGCCCCATCACCTCGCGCAGCCCCGCCCGGGCGCGCTCCACCGTCAACCCCTCCGGCGTCAGGCGGCGCCGCTCCAGGTAGCGGAAGTAGGCCCGCACCCCGGCCAGGTAGGTCAGCTGCGTGCCCCGCGCCGTCCGCCCGTAGCGCCGCACCAGCCAGACGTAGAAGCGCTCGAGGGCGTCCGCCGGGAGGCCCCCGGTTTCCAGGGTCTGCGGGTCGGCCCCCCCCTCGGACAGGAAGTCGAAGAACCGGTCGAGGCCGGTGTTGTAGCTGCGGGTGGTGTGGGGGGACTTGCCCCCCAGGCTGTCCAGGAAGCCGGCGCGCGCCTCCTGGAGGGTCATCCCGCCCGGCCGGGCCGGGCCGGGCGGTCCCGCCGGTCCCTTCGTCGCCTTCGTCGCTCGGGCCATCGCAAGAGAGCAACGCGCGGCTCCGGCGCGGCGGCCCGCCGTCTGCGATCATTGCCGTGGCCCGGGCCCCGCCTGACCCGTCACCCGCCACCCGCGGCGCGCCCGGGCCCCGCAACGAGGAGAGAGGTGTCCGCGCCGATGACCACGCCCAGCCAGGGGCGCCCCTACTGGGGGGCCTTCCCCATCGTCCCCACCACCTTCGACGAGCGGGGCGACCTCGATCTGGAGAGTCAGCTCCGGGCGGTGGACTTCTGCATCGACGCCGGCAGCGCCGGGCTGTGCATCCTGGCCAACTACTCCGAGCAGTTCGCCCTGACCGACGGCGAGCGGGAGCGCCTCACCGCGGACATCCTCGCCCACGTGGCCGGGCGCGTGCCGGTGATCGTCACCACCAGCCACTTCTCCACCCGCATCGCCGCCGAGCGCAGCCGGCAGGCCCAGGACGCCGGGGCGGCGATGGTGATGCTCCTGCCGCCGTACCACGGGGCCACCCTGCGGGCGGACGAGGGGGCCCTGCTGGAGTTCTTCCGCCAGGTGGCGGCGGCGATCGACATCCCCATCCTCGTCCAGGACGCCCCCATCAGCGGCACGACCCTCAGCGCCCCCTTCCTCGCCCGCCTCGCGGCCGAGGTGCCCCTGGCCTGCTACTTCAAGATCGAGGTCCCCGGGGCGGCGGTCAAGCTGCGCGAGCTGATCCGCCTCGGCGGGGCGGCGATCGAGGGCCCGTACGACGGCGAGGAGAGCATCACCCTGATCCCGGACCTGGACGCCGGGGCGACGGGGACGATGCCCAGCGCCCTCCTGCCGGACGTCCTCGGCCTGGTGGTCGCTCGCTACCGGGCGGGGGAGCGGGCGGCCGCCGTCGCCCTCTACGAGCGCTACCTGCCCCTGATCAACTACGAGAACAAGCAGTGCGGTCTGCGGGCGACCAAGGCCCTGATGCGCGAGGGGGGGATCATCGCCAGCGAGGCGGTGCGCCACCCCACCCCGCCCCTGCACCCGGCGACGCGCGCCGGGCTGGTGGAGCTGGCCACAAGGCTCGATCCCCTCGTCTTGCGCTGGGGCCGGTGAGTCACCGCCTCGAGCGCGGCCCGCGCCCCAGCGGCCAGGTGGGCGCGGCGCCGGGGCCACCGTGGACCTGAAAGGGGCCTCGCGGGGCCCGGGCGCCGGCCTGGCCGCCCTCGCGGCGGCCGCTTTCCTGGTCAGCCTCGACCGCTCCATCTTCGCCCCCCTGCTGCCGGCCATCGCCCGCGACCTGCAGACCACCATCGGCATCGCCGGGCTGGCGGTGACCGCCTACGTCCTGCCCTACGGCTTCTTCCAGCTGTTCTACGGGCCGGTGGCCGACCGGGCGGGGAAGATCGCCGTCGTGCGCTGGGCGGTGCTGGTCTTCGCCGCCGGGACGGCCCTCTGCGGCCTCGCCACCGGCGTCCCCCTGCTGATCCTCCTGCGGGCGGTGACGGGGGCCTGCGCCGCCGCCGTGATCCCCCTCTCCCTGGCCTACATCGGAGACGTGGTGCCCTACGGGCGGCGCCAGTCCACCGTGGCCACCCTGATGGGCGTCACCGCCCTGGGCACCGCCCTGTCCACCGCGGTGGGGGGCATCGTGGGCAACTTCCTCTCCTGGCGGGCGCTCTTCGGCGCCTACGGCGTGTTCTCCCTCGTGGTCACCGCCACCCTCTTCCTCGTCCCCGCCGGCCCGCCGCCCCTGCCCACCGCGTCCGGCCCCGGCGCCGGCTTCGAGCGCTACCTGCGCGTCCTGCGCTCGGACCGGGCCCTGCTGCTCTACCTCCTGGTGGCCCTGGAGGGGCTGTTCGTTCAGGGGGGCTTCACCTACCTCGGGGCCTACCTCGAGTCGCGCTTCGGCCTGGACTACCTGGCCATCGGGCTGCTGCTGGCTGTCTACGGGGCGGCCACCCTGCTGGCCAGCCGCGTGCTGCCCCGGCTGCTGCCGCGCCTCCGGGAGCAGGGCCTGATCCTCGGCGGGGGCCTGCTGATCAGCGCCGGCTTCCTCGTCCTCGTCCCCCTGACGGACTGGCGCCTGTTCCCCCTGGCGATGATCGCCATGGGCGCCGGCTTCTCGTTCTTCCACTCCACCCTCCAGGTGCGGGCGACGGAGCTGGTGCCGGCCCTGCGGGGGACGTCCGTCGCCCTGTTCGCCTTCTCCCTCTTCATGGGCGCGGGGATCGGGACGGCCACGATGGGCTGGCTCGCCTCGAGCGGCGACTACGCCCGGCTCGTCCTCGTCAGCGGCGCGGGCATGCTGCTGGTCACGGCCGCCACCCGCCTGACCTGGCGCTGAGCCGGATCCGGGGCCGGCCCCCCGCGGCCGCCGCCGCGGCGCGTCCGGCGGCCCCCGGGCGGCGTATGGAAGGTGGTTCCGTGAATTGCTTCCGCCACCCGAATCCGGCGACGCCTCTTGACGTTATGCATCCGAGAGATATGTCGCAGGTGTCGCTGGCCCCCAGTCGGGGACGCGACCGGGCGCCGCGCCGGGCGCCGCCGGGTCGGGTTGCGGCGGTCCGGGCGGCCGATCCCCGAACCGCGTCCGGGACCGCGTTTACTCCCTCAGAACCGGGCCCCGGCAACCGCCCCGGTGCCGGACGAGAAAAGTTCACAGCGTCGCCCACCCCCCGGTGGTACACCACCGGAGGAGCAGAGAGGGAAGCCGAACCGGTGGCCATCCAGTTTGGGGAGGAGACGCGGAGATGATCGGACTGGAGGACGCACCGATTCGGCCACGTCGTGGGGAATGGTCGTCAACTGTGAGCCTGGCTGACGAAGGCCGCCCGCCGCGGCCCGACGCCTCGGGGGCCGGCGACGAGCGCCCGGGCGAGCCCGCCAAGGACGCCGGGATGCGCGCCTTCTCGATGGTCGCGCACGAGCTGCGGGGGCCCTTGATGGCCCTGGCGACGTCGTCCGAGCTGCTGGTCGAAGATTTCGAGAGCCTGCCCGCCGAGCAGGTGCGTGAGATGGTGGCCGGGATTCACGGCCGGGCCCTGTGGCTGCAGGGGCTGGTCGAGAACCTGCTCGCCGCCGCCACCCTCCAGGAGGGGCGGCTCCACCTGCACATCCAGCCCACCAACCTGATGGAGGTGGTGACGGAGGTGCAGCAGGTGGTGCAGCCGCTGCTCAACCGCCGCGGCCAGCGCCTGCGCGTCCGCGCCCGCGGCCGCCTCCCCGAGGTGCCGGCGGACAGCCGCCGCATCGGCCAGGTGGTGGTCAACCTGGTGCTCAACGCGAGCAAGTTCAGCCCGGACGGCACCGAGATCCTGGTCACCCTCTCCGGCCGCGGCGGGGGCGTCCAGGTCAGCGTCCTCGACAACGGCCCCGGCCTGCCGGACGGCCTGGCCGAGCGCCTCTTCGAGCCCTTCTACCGCGCCCCGACCACCGAGCGCCAGGAAGGCATCGGCCTCGGCCTGGCCATCGTCAAGTCCATCGTCGAGCGCCACGGCGGGCGCACCGGGGCGGAGAACCGCCCCGAAGGCGGCGCCCGCTTCTGGTTCGAGCTGCCGGGCGGCCTGGACTGAGGGCCTGGACGGAGGGCCTGGACGGAGGGCCTGGACGGAGGGCTACCCCCGGCGCACCCCGCCGGCGCACCCCGAAACCGATTCCGGCCCGGACGGAGCGTCCGGGTTGTTGGGCGTTGGGCGTTGGGCGTTGGGCGTTGGGCGTTGGGCGTTGGGCGTTGGGCGT
>DATLLM010000472.1:0-9005 GCA_035537855.1 Chloroflexota bacterium
GGAGGGGGCGGCGCCGGCGACGGTGACGCTGATGTCCCGCAGCGCCGAGGAGGAGGCCTACACCCGCCGCACGGCGGAGTTCGCCGCCGAGCACCCCCGGGTGCGGCTGGAGTACCAGGCGCTGCCCGGGGCCTACCCCGAGGTGGTGCGCACGAACGCGGCCGCCGGGACGCTGGCGGACGCCATCTACCTGCAGAACCTGCTCTTCGAGGGGCTGGCCGTCTCCGGCGACCTGCTCCCCGTGGACGCCCTGGTGCGCCGCGACCGGGTGGACCTGGGGCAGTGGTACGAGACGGGGATCAAGGGCTTCACCCTGGACGGCAAGCTCTACGGGCTGCCGGCGCGGGGACAGATCCAGAACTGCTACCTGTACTACAACCGGGACGCGTTCGGGCGCGCCGGGCTGCGGGAGCCGGACGACCGCTGGACGCTCGACGATCTGGTGGCCGCCGCCGACCGGCTGACCGTGCGGGGGCAGGAGGTCTACGGCTACGCGACCACCTGGGGCTCGTTCCAGCACGCCATCGCCGCCGTGCGGCGCTTCGGCGGCGACGTCCTCTCGCCGGACGGGAGGCGCTCCCTGCTCGACCGGCCCGAGGCGCTGCAAGCGCTGCAGTGGCAGTGGGACCTGTGGCACCGCCGGCAGGTGGCCCTGCCCCGGGCGGGCACGCCGGCCGACTTCGGCGCCGGAACGGTGGCCATGCTGGGGATGATGCTGGCCGGGCAGCGCAGCGCCGTGCGCGCCGCCGTCAAGGACAGCTTCAAGTGGACGATGGTGCTGTTGCCCAAGGGGCCGACGGGGAAGCTCGGCGCCGACACCAGCCTGGCGCCCGTCTCGCTCAACGCCCGGGGCAAAGCGCCCGACCAGAGCTGGCAGGTGGCGCGCTGGTTCACGGACCGGGAGACCGGGGTCGCCCTTGCGCTGCAGAAGACGGGCTCGAACACCCCCGGGATGCGCAAGGACGTCTACTGCGACGAGCGCGTCCTGGCCGACCCGGACTACCCGCGGGAGATGCTCGAACGGGTCTGCCGGGCGATGGACCTGGCCCCGACCGTGCCCTACAGCGTGCCCCACAACTTCCGTCAACCCGAGGTCGAGGCGGTGATGCAGCGCCACCTCAACGCGTTTCTGGCCAACGAGGTGGCGCCGGGCGCGGCCGTGATGCGCACGTTCCACGCGGAGCTGCAGACCGCGCTCGACCTGCCCCGCGCCGGCGGCTGAGTCTGGCCGGCCCCGGCTCCGGTACGATGGAACCGGGCCCGGCGCCCGCGGAGGCGGGCGGGGTCCGCCGCGCGGGCGGTGCGGGCGGCGAAGACGGGGAAGGTGAGCTGGATGGCGACCGGCGCCGGGGCGCGGGTGGCCCTGCACGAGCGCCAGGCGGCCCGCTTCCAGGAGGTCAGCGGGAACACGGTCGAGCTGGTGATCCACAACAGCGGGCCGTACGAGGAGAAGCTGTTCTCCCTCTTCGCCGCCGGGACGGCGCCGGACATCTTCCGCCTGGAGGGGCCGTTCATCCCGGTGATGGTCGCGCAGGGGAAGCTCACGGCCCTGGACGACTACATCCGCCGCGACCGGGTGGACACGGCGGACATCTTCGAGAAAGGGCTGGCCATGTACCGCTGGCAGGGCAAGCAGTACGCCCTGCCCTGGCTGGCCTACCGCGTGCTCTTCTTCAACGTGGATCTGCTGGAGAAGAACGGGGTGCCGTTGCCGCCGACGGACTGGGCGGACAAGAAGTGGAATCAGGCCGCGTTCGTCGGCGCCGTGAAGCGCTTCGGGACGGCGGGTGCGCCGCCGCAGCCGGGGGGGACGTGGGCGTACGGCAGCCCCCTCTCCGGGCAGGACGCCTGGGTCTGGTCTCTCGGCAACGGGGGCGACGTGCTCTCCGAGGACGACAAGCGCTTCGTGCTCGACCAGCCGGCGGCGGTCGAGGGTCTGCAGTACTTCGCCGACCTGATCAACGTGCACAAGGCGCACCCGACGCCGTCGCAGGCCAAAGAGGACGCCACCCTTGGCGCGTTCCTCGCCGGCCGCTCGGCCTTCTACTTCGGTGCGGTGGCCACGGCCGGGTCGCTGGCGGCGGCCCCGTTCCGGGCGGACGCCGCGCCCATCCCCTGGGGCAGCAAGGGGACGCCGACCACCGGCGGGGGCCACTCCTGGCCGCTGAACAAGGTGAGCGCCGATCCGGAGGTGGCCTGGCAGCTGCAGCGCTTCCTCTCCGGCAAGGAGAACGACCTGCTGCAGGTGCAGTCCGGCGAGGCGCCGCCGTTCCGCAAGTCGACGGCCGCGCTCAAGGAGTGGAAGGAGCGCCGGCCGCCGCTGCACCCGGAGACGATGGCCCGGGGGGCCGAGTTCCTCGCCCGGCGCCCGATGGCGCCGACCTGGAACCGGATCGACGCCGCCCTCTCGCAGGCCCTGACCCCCGTCTGGGAGGGGCAGCGGGCGGCGCGCGAGGCGTTGCAGTCGGTCAAGCCGGAGGTGGAGTCGCTCCTCGCCGAGGGCTGGCGCCAGGTGGACGGGCGGTGAGCGGGGGCCGGAACCCGGCGGACGGGCGCCGGGCGAGATGAGCGCACGATGACGGCGACGCGCCCCCGCAACCTGTTGTTCCTGTGGACGGACGAGCAGCGCCCGGACACCATCGCCGCCTACGGCAACCCGGCCATCCGTACGCCGCACCTCGACCGGCTGGCGGGCGGGGCGACGCTCTTCGAGGCGGCCTACTGCACCGCCCCGCTGTGCACGCCCTCCCGGGGGAGCGTGATCACCGGCGCCTACCCCCACGCGCACGGGGCGCTGCGCAACAACGTCCCGCTGCCGGCGAGCGTGCCCACGATCGCCGAGGTGCTGTCGGCTGAGGGCTACGCCTGCGGCTACGCCGGAAAGTGGCACCTGGGCGACGAGCTGCGGGCGCAGCGGGGCTTCGAGGCCTTCTGGTCGTCGATCGAGGACGGGTACACCGCCGATCACGCCGGACGGGGCTTCTCCAGCTACCACCGCTGGCTCGTCGCCCAGGGCTACACGCCCCCGGACGTGACGAAGGAGGGCGACCGGGTCTTCTCCCGGCAGACGGCGGCGCGTCTGCCGGAGGCGGCCGGGAAGCCGGCCTTCCTCGCCGCCGAGGCCTGCCGCTTTCTGGACGCCCACGGCCGTCCGGGGGGCGCGCCCTTCGCCCTGTACGTCAACTTCCTCGAGCCGCACTTCCCGCTCAACGGGCCCTGGGACGACCTCTATCCGCCGGCGGCGATGACCCTGCCGCCTTCCTGGTACGCCCCGCCCGATCCCGCGCTGCCCCTGCGCTACCGGCTGCGCCAGGAGGGCTTCCGCAGCCAGAACCCCCACGTCGAGGCGGACGACGAGGCGGGCTGGAAGGGCGCCAGGGCGCGCTACTGGGGCCTGGCCAGCCTGGTGGACAAGTACGCCGGGCGCATCCTGGAGCGGCTGGACGCGCTCGGTCTGGCCGAGGACACCGTGGTCGTCTACTCGAGCGACCACGGGGACATGATGGGCGAGCACCGCCTGCTGGCCAAGGCGATGCCCTTCGACGGCGCGTCGCGGGTGCCCCTGCTGATCCGGGCGCCGGGGCTGCCGGCGGGGCGGGTGGCCACCCCCGTGAGCCAGATCGACGTCGTGCCGACGGTGCTCGACCTGCTGGGCTTCGCGCCGCCGCCGAGCGCGCAGGGCGCTTCGCTGCGGCCCCTGCTCGGCGCCGGCGCCGGCGCTGCGCGGCCGGCGACGGACGGACTCGCCTGGGGTGAGGTGGTGGTGGAGTGGGCCGGCACCCCGCGCGGCGAGTCGGTCAGCGGCTACCGCCCGCCGGCGGAGGACGGCAGCGCCGCCTCCGAGGCCGCCCTGCGGGCGATGGCGATGCAGCAGCGCACGATCCGCCGCGGGCGCTGGAAGCTGACCGTCGACGAGGGCGGCGAGCACGAGCTGTACGATCTGGAGACGGACCCGGGGGAGACGCGCAACGGGCTCGCCCCCGGGCACGCCGGCGCGGCGGCGCGGGCGGCGGCGGCGCCGCTCTGGGAGCGGCTGCGGGACTGGCAGGGACGCACCGCCGACGGCCTGCGCCTGCCCGCGCCGGTCTGAGCCGCCGGCGGGCGGTCAGCCGGCGACCGGCGGGGGCGGGGGACCTCCAGGATCGCCCCCTGCCGGCGCAGGGCGTCCTGCAGGGCCCCGACGTCGACGTCCGCCGGCGCAGACGAGCACGTCCGGGGTCGGGGGGACCTCCGGGGTCCGGCTGTGGGTGAGCTGCACCGGCGGTCCGTCCTCCGGGTCAGTCCGCCGCGGCCGGCGCTACTTCAGGCTGAGGCCGCAGCCGGCGGCGGCGACGTCGATCTGATCCTTGCGGCTCTGGAAGACGTTCGGCTTCTGCGTGCCGTCGGTGTAGATCTCGATCAGGGTGTCGTTGACCACCTTGTCCGCGTCCGCGGCGCAGAGGTACTGCGGCCAGGTGCGCACCACCGGCGGCGCGGCCGCCAGGTTGTCCTTGACGCCCTTGAGGTTCACGTTCTGCAGGGACGGGAAGCGGCCCTTGAGGATCTGAATCCACTCGTCGATGACCGAGAGGCGGGAGGGGATGAGCAGGTCCTGCTGGGCCTGGATGCGGTACCACTCGACGCTGGCCAGGTACTTAGCGAACTCCCAGGCCTGGGGCCGGGCGCTCGAGCCGCTCCACAGCCCCCAGCCGTCCGTGGTGATCCAGCTCATGCGCTGCTTGGGGCCCCTGGGGATCTGGGCGATGTCGAAGTCCATGCCCTCCACCCGGGCGACGTCCTTCAGGGCGTGCATCCCCTCCTCGGCCATGCCGAACAGGCCGTCGCCGAGCGAGGAGAAGAACGCGAAGTTGCTCGGGCGCTGCTTGGGGGGCAGCCAGGAGACGTCCTTCCAGTAGCGGTCGTAGACCCAGTCCAGGGCGGCCTGCCCCTCCGGCAGGTGCCCCGTGGACTTCTTGAAGTCCTTGGGGTCGACCCAACCGCCGCCGTGGGCCCACATGGTGTTCTCGATGCGCCCCTTGCCCAGGGGGTGGAACGCGCCGTAGACCTGGCGCCCGCCGTCGATGCGGGTCAGGCGCCGGGAGGCCTCGGCGTACTCGTTGTACGTCCAGGTGGCGTCCGGCTCCTTGACCCCCGCCTTCTGGAAGGTGTTCTTGTTGTAGTAGAGGACGCCGGTGTTGATGTAGGTGGGCAGGCCGAAGCGGATGTTGGTCTCGGGGATCTGGAAGCCGGCCCATTGCCCCTTGACGAAGTCGTCCAGGTCGGACTTCTTGAAGTCCCGCAGCAGGTCGTTGATGTTGACGATGACCCCGTTGGCGGCGAAGCGCCAGAAGTGGCTGTCCCAGGCCTGGAAGACGTCCGCCCCCGCCCCGCCGGCCCAGCCGGCGAGCAGCTTCTCCGGCCAGCCGGTCTCCTCCGGGAAGTAGTCGATCTCCGTCTTGGGGAACCGCTGCTTGTACTGGGCGAGCCCTTCCTTGAAGGCCAGCTCGTAGGTCGGGCCGGCGCGGATCTTGACCAGCAGCTTCGCGGGGGCGTCCGCGGCCGTGTTCGGCCCCGGCTGGGCCGGGGCGCCGCCCCCCGGCGCGCAGGCCGCGGCCACCGCGCCGCCGGCGGCCGCGCCGGCCAGCGCGAACGCCCGCCGGCGTGACCAGCCGCCGGCGCCGGCCGCACCCCGCGGCGCTCCCGACCCCTGCGCCCCCGTGCCCGGTCGTCGCATCCACGTCAACATCATCTACACCTCGCGACGGGCAGCATAGTGCAGTCCCGGGGCGGACGCCAGCGGGCGCCAGCGGGCGCCAGCGGGCGCCCTCGGCGCGTCGCCGTACCCCGTTCGGGGGCGGCGCTCAGGCGCCGGCGGCGCCCATGCGGTTGTAGCTGACCAGGTCGGCGAGGGGCTTCCGCCCGGGCTCGGCGCGGGTCGGGCGGTGGTCCCTGGTGGTGGTCGGGTAGCCGATCAGCACCAGCGACCGGGCCGTGCGCTCCGCCGGGATGCCCAGGATGCCTTTCGCGGCGGCGCGCTGCCCTTCGTCGCCGTACCAGGCGACGCCGCCGCCGAGGCCGCGGCTGCGGGCGGCGATCAGCAGGCGCTCGGTGACCCGGCCCTCGTCGTACGCTTCGCTGGCGACGTCCCCGCCGTCGAGCACGATGGCGATGCCCAGGGGGGCGCCGGCGACCCAGTTGATGGGCGGGCGGAGCTCGCTCAGCCGGCGCAGCACCTCCGGATCGGTGACGACCACGAAGTGCCAGGGCTGGCTGTTGCGCGAGCTGCCCGTCCAGCGGGCGACCTCGAGCAGCTCGTCGATCACCGCTGCGGGCACCGGGTCGGGGCTGTACTGGCGGGCCTGGCGGACGCGCCGGATCAGCTCCGGCACGGGGATCGCTGCGGACGGTTGGGCCACTCTGACGCTCCTGAACGACGTATTCGGCACCGACCCCGAGGCGAGTCCCGCGTCCCCGCCCGCCGGGGCCCTGGCGGGCCACTCTACACCCCCGGCAGGTATGGTTGGCCGGCGTGGGGTCGCCGATGCGGCTGAGTCTGGTCTCCAAGGTGCTGCAGGATCGCTCGCCGGAGGCGGTCATCGACGTCGCCGCCGCCAGCGGCTACGACGGGGTGGAGTGGTTCTGCCTGCCCCAGCACCTGCCCCCCGAGACGCCGCTCGGGCGGGCGAGCGACCTCGCCGCCCGCACCCGCGACGCCGGCCTGCGGACGCCCTGCCTCTCCACCTACGCCGGCGGCTTCGCCGACCTCCCGGACGCGGCCTGCGAGCGGCAGCTGGACGACGTGCGGCGCTACGTCGATCTGGCCGCCGTCTTCGACTGCCCCCTGCTGCGCGTCTGGCCGGACGCCATGGGGCGCACCCTGCGCGAGCCGGTGGCGGACGGCGTGCTGGAGCGCGTCGCCGGCTACCTGCGCCGGGCGGCCGATGCTGCCGCCGGCGCCGGCCAGCAAGTGGCCGTGGAGATGCACCTCACCATCGGGGCCGACGCCGCCCTCGTCGGGCGCCTCCTGGCCCTGATCGACCGCCCCACCGCCGGCGTGATCTACGACCCGGCGAACCTCTACCTCGCCCGCCGGCCGTACCGCCTCTCGGCCGATCCCCACCTGGCGGCGCTCGCCGGCCGCGTCTTCCACGTGCAGCTCAAGGACGGCGACCTGACCCGCCGGACGCCGCCGCGGCTGGCGGCGGAGCCCACGCTCCGCTTCGGCGGCGACTTCGACCTGCTGCTCGGCGAAGGGCGGGTCGACCTGCGGGGCGCGCTCGACGACCTACGCCGCGCCGGCTACGGCGGCTGGTACTCGGTCGAGACGCACGCCGCGCCCCGGCCGGACCTGGACAGCGCGGCGATCGCGGCCGGCGAGATCGGGACGCTGCGCGCGCTGCTGGACTGAGGCCGGCCCGCGCGGCCCGCGCGGCCCGCGCGGCCCGCCGGCACCCGCCCCCGCCCGGCCGCGCGTTGCGCCGTCTTTCTCTCGTTCGCCAGATGCCGCCGCCCGGTGCAGGGTGTACCGTTGCCCGGTGGCCCGGACGCCGGCGAGCCGGCGAGCCGCGAGGGCCCGTTGAGGAGGTCGCGACGTGGGCGAGCCGGAGCAGCCGCAGGCCGGGCCGAACGGAGAGGCGGCGGCGCCGCCGATGTACCACGAGGGGTCTCGCCGGTTGCAGGACCGGTTCCGGTCGCGGCGCCTGGCCGACCGGCTGGAGGAGGTGACGGTGCAGGACGCCTTCGACGACCAGGACCGGGCCTTCATCGAGGGGTGCGCCATGTTCTTCCTCGCCACCGCGGACGCGGACGGCCACCCGGAGTGCTCGTACAAGGGCGGTCTGCCCGGCTTCGTGCGCGTCGTGGACGACCACACCCTGGCCTTCCCGGACTACGACGGCAACGGCATGTTCCGCAGCCTGGGCAACATCCTGGTCAATCCCAGCGTCGGCCTGCTGTTCATCGACTTCGAGCATCCCGAACGGCTGCGGGTCAACGGCACGGCGACGGTGCGCTTCGACGACCCGCTGCAGGCCACGTTCCCCGGGGCGCAGGCGGTGGTGCGGGTGCGGGCCGGGCGGATCTTCCCCAACTGCCCGCGCTACATCCACCGCCTCGAACCGCTCGAAGCCTCCGTCTTCGCCCCGGCGCCCGGCTACGTCCCGCCGGAGCCGGGGTGGAAGCGCAACCCGGCGTTCCGGGAGGTGCTCCCGGAGGCCCTGCCGCCGGACGCAGGGCCGGGGGGGCCGGGAGACGCCGGCGGGGCGCCGTCCCGGCCGTAGCCGGCGGGCGCCCCGCGAGGGGCAGGCCCGGGCGCGTTCGCGCGCGCCGGGCCGTGTGCGGTTGGGGGCCGGCGCCGCTCAGGCCGCCGGCTGGAGGCTGGCCGGGGCGCCCCGGCCGCGGCCGCGGCCGCCCGCCGGCAGGGGCGCGGGCTTCCACCGCCCGTAGGCGACGGCGGCGGCGAGGGCGCCGACGCCCAGGGCGAAGACGGCGCTCTCGGGCTGGCCGGCCATCACCTGGTAGACGGCGGCGCAGACGGTGAGCAGGGCGATGGCGACGGCGGCCAGGACGGTCACGCCGGGGCGGACGCGCAGCACGCCGGGCAGGATCAGGCCGAGGGCGCCGAGTACCTCGCAGACGCCGATGAACGTGAGGAAGCCCTGCGACAGGGGGATGGGCATCGGCAGCGAGCCGGCGGGCACCAGCAGCTTCGGCAGCCCGCTGCCCAGGCCGAGGAAGAGGGCCAGCAGGGCTTGCAGCGTCCAGAGCGCGACGTTCAGCTTCTTCGAGCCGGTGCGGGTGGCGGTGGGGGGCGTCTCCACGATCTTGCTCCTCTCCGGATGGCGGCTCAGCGGTCGTCTCGGCGGTCGGGCGGGCAGCGCACCTCCCGTCCCTCAACCACACCTTTAGAATAGCAAGTGAGATTGCAAAACGCAAGTACTATGCGGTGCGGCAAGGCTGTGTTACGATCGAAAGCATGAGCAGGTCGACGCGGCAGCGGACAGCGGGGGGGGCGGCCGGTCCGGGAG
>DATLLM010000473.1:0-7045 GCA_035537855.1 Chloroflexota bacterium
CCGAGCGGGGGCGGCGGGCCGGCCAGGGGAGCGACGGCCGCTTCGAGGACGGCCTGCACCGTGCGCGGCTGCTCGCGGCCGGCGTGGGCCTGGAGCTGGAAGCCGGCGAAGTCCGTGCCGTCGTACTCGACGGTGGCGAGCAACCTCACGGCGGCGGCCTCGTGGCCGGCTCCCGGAGGGCGCGCGGCCGGAGCGGGGCGGCGGGCTTAGGACGCCGCCTCGACCTCGCGGTCCAGGAGCTCGATCTGCACGAGGGTGGCGCCGTCCCCCAGGCGCATGCCTACCCGGGTGAGGCGGGTGTAGCCGCCGGGGCGGGTCTTGTAGCGGGGGGCGACCACGTGGAAGAGGCGATCGACGGCCGGCGGATCGGGCAGGGTGGCCAGGGCCAGGCGGCGCGAGTGCAGGTCGCCGCGGCGGGCGGTGGTGATCAGCCGCTCGACGTGCCGGCGCAGCTCCTTGCCGCGGGCCTCGGTGGTGGTGATCCGGTCGTGCCGAAGGAGCGCCCCCATCAGGCTGCGGATGAGGCGCCGGCGCTTGTCCGGCCGGCGATTGAGCTTGCGACCGATGAGGCGGTGGCGCATGGTGACGTTCCTTCAGTGGACTCGACGGCGATGTTCTGCGATCCGGACCTGCGACTGGGGACTTGGGACTTGGGACTTGGGACTTCAGACTTCAGGAGCCCCGGCGAGGGCCTCCTAGACGGGCGCCGGCTCTCCGGCGGAGGGGCCGATGCGGACGCCCCGCTCGGCCAGCTTCTCCTTCAGCTCCTGGAGGGACTTGTCCCCGAAGTTGCGCAGGTGCAGCAGATCGTCCTCGGTCATGCTGGCCAGCTGGCCGACCCGGGTGATGCTGTTGCGCTTGAGGCAGTTCAGGGTGCGGTTGGAGAGCTCCAGGTCGTCGACGGAGAGGTCGGCCAGCTCCGGCGGCACCTGCAGGGTGTTCACCCCGGCGGGCGGGCGCGGCGCCTCGACCTCCGGCTCCCGGAAGTCCGGGGCCAGCTGGGCGAAGAGGCGGAACTGCTCGACGAGCACCTGGGCGCTCTGCACGACGGCGTCCTCGGCGGTGATGGTGCCGTCCGTCCAGACCCGCAGCAGGAGGCGGTCCAGGTTGACGCTCTGCCCGACGCGGGCGGTGCCGACGTGGTACTCCACCTTACGGATGGGGGTGTAGATGGCGTCGATGGGGATCTCCCCGATGGGCTGCCCCTCGACGGCCTCCGCCTCGACGAAGCCGGTGCCCTGGGTGACGGTCAGCTCCATGGAGAGGCGGGCGGTGTCGCTGTCCAGGGTGGCGATGGCCAGCTCGGGGTTGACGATCTCCACCTGATCCGGCCAGCGGATGTCGCCGGCGGTGACGGTGCCCGGACCGGGCACGTCCAGCTGCGCCTTGACCGGCTCGTCCGAGAACGAGCGCAGGCGGAGCTTCTTGATGTTCAGCACGATCTGGGTGACGTCCTCGCGGACGTCCGTGATGGTCGAGAACTCGTGGTGCACGCCGTCGATCCGCACGGACGAGACGGCGGCGCCGGGCAGGGAGGAGAGGAGCACCCGGCGCATGGCATTGCCGATGGTGTGGCCGTACCCGCGCGGCAGGGGCTCGACGACGAACGCGGCGAAGTTCGGCTCGTCGGCTTCTCCGTCCTCGGAATCGAGCTGACGGACGGTTGGCAGATTGGACGGTTCGATCACTTGGGTACGGCCCTCCTCAGCACGCCGGTCCCCGGCCGGGGGGCCGGGGGATCGCTCACACCGCCCGCGCGCCGGCGGCCCGCACGGACCGCGTCCGGCGGGCGTCACCTGGCGCTAGCGCGCGTAGAACTCGACGATCAGCTGCTCGTTGGCCTGGGTGTCGATCTCCGCCCGGCCCGGCAAGGCGTTGACGCGCGCGCTCATCGCCGGCGAGTCGAACGACAGCCAGGCGGGAATCTGGCGCTGCCCGGTGGCTTCGACGGCCCCCCGGATCAGCTCCAGCTCGCGCGAGCCCTGCATGACGGAGACGACGTCGCCCGCTTTGACCAGGGCAGACGGGATGTTGGTCTTGCGCCCGTTGAGGGCGAAGTGGCCGTGGCGGACGAGCTGCCGGGCCTGCGCCCGGGAGCCGCCCAGCCCGAGGCGGTAGACGACGTTATCCAGCCGGGTCTCCAGCACCTGCAGGAGGTTGTCGGCGGTCGAGCCGGAGCGCCGCGAGGCCTCGGCGAAGTGGCGCCGGAACTGCGCCTCGAGCACGCCGTAGATGCGGCGCACCTTCTGCTTCTCCCGCCACTGCAGGGCGTACTCGGTGGGGCGCCGGCGGCGCCCGGTGCCCTGCCCCCCGGGGGGGACGGGCCGGCGGTCGAAGGTGCACTTGGTGATGCACTTCTCCGCCTTCAAGTAGAGCTTCATGCCCTCGCGCCTGCAGAGCTTGCAGACCGGACCGGTATACCGTGCCATTCGCTACGCTGCCATCCCTGAGTACGTTACGACGAGAACGATACGGAGCGGGGGCGGGCCGGAGCCGGCCGCACCCCCGCCGGACTGATCCTCAGACCCGCCGGCGCTTCGGCGGCCGGGGCCCGTTGTGGGGCACGGGGGTGACGTCCGTGATCGACGTCACCGCCAGCCCGGCGGCCTGGAGCGAGCGAATCGCCGACTCCCGGCCGGAGCCCGGCCCGCGGACGAAGACCTCGACCGTGCGCATCCCCTGCTCCATGGCCTTGCGCGCGGCCGACTCGGCGGTGACCCCGGCGGCGTAGGGGGTGCTCTTGCGCGAGCCCTTGAAGCCGCTGGCCCCGGCGGTGCCCCAGGACAGGGGGTTCCCGTTGGGGTCCGTGATGGTCACGATGGTGTTGTTGAAGGTCGCCTGGACGTGGGCGTGGCCGCGGGGTACTACCCGCCGCTCACGGCGCCGCTGACGGCCGCTGCCGCGCTTCCTCTCGGCCATACTGCTCGTCTTTACTCCTGCAACCAGAGGGGCCCACCGCGCCGGCGCGGCGAACAAATCAGGGGCGGTCCGCCCTCGCAGAGCCGCCCCGCACCCGAACGCCGGCAGCCCGGACGATCGACACAGGGCACGATCAGGCCGCGCGCTGATGCGCAGGTCCGAAATACTATCATACCGCGTGCCCGCCTGCGCCGCCAAGGGCCGGCGCCGGCGGGACGTGGCCGGGCGGGGCTACTTCTTCGCCGTGGCCTTCTTGCGCACGCCGACGGTGCGCTTCGGCCCGCGGCGGGTGCGGGCGTTGGTGCGCGTGCGCTGCCCGCGCACGGGGAGGCTCCGGCGGTGGCGCTGGCCCCGGTAGCAGCCGATGTCGATCAGGCGCTGGATGTTCTGACGCACCTGACGGCGCAGGTCCCCCTCCACCGTCAGCTCGCGCTCGATCACCTCGCGCAGCCGGTTGACCTCGTCGTCGGTCAGCTCGCTGACTTTCTTGCGCGGCTCGACGTTGGTGCGCTGCAGCACCTTGCGTGAGGTGGTGCGCCCGACGCCGAAGATGTAGGTCAGGCTGATCTCGACCTGCTTCTCCCGCGGGATGTCCACACCGGCGATTCGTGCCATCCTCGTTCCTATCCCCGTTCCGTTGGTCGCATCTTAGAGCACCACAACCGCTACCGCGAGCGCTGCTGCCGGTGCGGCGGCGGCGCGCGCCACCCGGCCCCCGGGATGGGGGCCGGCACCGTTTACCCCTGGCGCTGCTTGTGCTTGGGATCGTCGCAGATCACCATCACCACCCCGCTGCGCCGGATCACTTTGCACTTCTCGCAGCGAGGCTTCACCGAAGCCGAGACCTTCATCAAACGCACTCCCCAGATTACCCGGACGAACCGGACGGCCACGGCCGCCCTGCTACCCCGCCGCGCGACCGGTGATGCGACCCCGGGTGTGGTCGTAGCGCGCCAGGGCAACCCGAACGCGATCGCCGGCGCCGACGCGCAGCGCCGCGAGGCGCGCCGCCGGCGCGAGGTGCGCCAGCACCTGCCGGCCGTCTGCCAGGCGGACCTCGAAGAGGTCGTTGGCCAGCGAGCGGCAGACCAGACCGTCACATTCTACCAGATCAGATTCCATCCGCTCGCTGGCACCCGAGGGTCAACCGCCCGGGGGGCTGCCGGGTCAGGCCGCGGGCAGCGGCACGCCGACCCCGATGCGGTCGTAGACCCGCTGCGGCACCTCGGTCAGGATCTCCGCCGCTCCCTCGGCGACGCAGACGGAGTGCTCGAAGTGGGCGCAGAGCGAGCCGTCAGCGGTGACCACCGTCCAGCGGTCTTTCAGCACCCGGGTCTCCGCGCGGCCGGCGTTGGTCATCGGCTCGAGGGCCAGGGTCATCCCCGGCCGCAGCAGGGGGCCGCGGCCGGGCGTGCCCTCGTTGGCCACGTGCGGCGCCTCGTGCAGGCGGCGCCCGACGCCGTGGCCGCCGTAGCCGCCGCCGGACACGGCGAAGCCGGCGCGCGCGATCACCTCCCCGATGGCGGCCGAGATGTGGCCCAGGCGGTTGCCCGCGCGGGCGGCCTCGATCCCGGCGTAGAGGGCGTCCTGGGTGACCTGCAGCAGGCGCCGGGTGGTCTCCGGGAGGGCCGCCGGGTCGCCCACCGGGACGGTGACGGCGGCGTCGCCGTGGTAGCCCTCCCAGATGGCCCCGCAGTCGATGCTGATGATGTCCCCGTCGCGCAGGACGCGCTTGCCGGGGATGCCGTGGACGAGCTCCTCGTTGACCGAGGCGCAGATGGTGCCCTGGAACGGGGGCACGCCCTTGAACGGGCGGTAGCCCTTGAACGAGGGCCGGCCGCCGCCGCCGCGGATGACGTCCTCGGCGATGCGGTCGAGCTCGCCGGTGGTGACGCCGGGGCGCACGGCCAAGGTGGTGGCCTCGAGGGCCCCGGCCACCAGCCGGCTGGCGACGCGCATCTTCTCCAGCTCGGCGCGGGACTTGAGGCTGATGACCTGCTGTCGCTCGGTTTCCATCGTGTCCGCCGTGTCCGCCGTCTCCGCCGGGTGTGCCCGCTCCGGCGCCGGCTCAGCTGCTGGCCTGGGCCTGCGGCTGGGGCTGCTTGCGGGGCAGCCGGGCCTGCACCGCCTCCTCGGCGGCGGCGATCAGGGCCGCGGTCACGGCGGCGGCCGGGCGGTTGCCGTCGACGTTGGCCAGGATGCCCTGCTGGTGGTAGTACGCGGCCAGGGGCACGGCCTTCTCCAGATCGACGCTCAGCCGGCGCTCGACCTTGTCCGCCTGGTCGTCGACGCGCTGGAAGAGGGCGTGCCCGCAGACGTCGCAGACGCCCTCCGCCGTCGGCGGCTTGGTGAGCAGGTTGTAGGTGGCGCCGCAGCTGCTGCACGTCCAGCGGGAGGCCAGGCGGGAGACGAGGACGTCCTTGGGGACGTAGAGGAAGAGGACGCGGGTGATGCCGGTGCCCTCCCGGCCCAGGGCGGCGTCGAGCGACGCCGCCTGCTCGCGGGTGCGGGGGAAGCCGTCCAGGATGACGCCCTTGTGCTGGTCGAGGTAGAGGCGCTCCAGCTCGCTCATCACCATCGGCACCATCAGATCGTCCGGCACGTACAGCCCGCGCTCGACGTAGGACTGCACCTTGCGCCCGATGTCGCTCTGCTGCTCGATGGCCCGCCGCAGCAGGTCGCCGCTGGCCAGGTAGGGGATGCCGAAGTGCTTCGAGAGCAGGCGCCCCTGGGTGCCCTTCCCCGAGCCCGGGGCGCCCATCAGGAGCAGGATGATCTGCGTCTCGATCCGCCCGCCGGTCGCCGCGCCGCTGCCGTTGGCGTTCGCGCCGGCCTTCTCGCTCGCTCTGGCCGCCGCCGGCGGCGCCGGGGCGGGGACTCGCTCCACCGGCTCGCCCGGCTGAGGCAGCGCCCCGCTCACTTGATGAATCCCTCGTAGCGCCGCATCATCAGCTGCGCTTCCAGCTGTTTCATGGTGTCCAGAACGACGCCGACGACGATCAGGATGCCGGTGGTGGACAGGGTCAGCACGGTCGTCCCGGTGACGGCGCCGACGAGGAAGGGCAGCACGGCGATCACCCCGAGGAAGAGGGCCCCCAGGAGGGTGATCCGGTTCAGCACCCGGCTGAGGTAGTCCGCGGTGGGACGCCCGGCGCGAATCCCGGGGATGAAGCCCCCCTGCTTCTGGAGGGTCTCGGGCAGGTTCTGCTGCTGGAAGACGATGGCCGTGTACATGTAGGTGAAGCCGACCACCAGGACGAAGTAGAGCACCCAGTAGAACGCGTTCTGGGTGTTGAAGAGGCTGACCACCACGTTGGCGATGTTGCGCACCCACTCGATGTCCGAGCCCTGGAAGTAGGTGGCCACGGTGCCCGGGATGAGCAGGATGGACATGGCGAAGATCAGGGGGATCATCCCCGCCGAGTTGACCCGCAGGGGGATGTAGGTGGTCGTCCCGCCGTACTGCCGGTTGCCCCGGATGCGCTTGGCGTAGTGGACGGTGATCCGCCGCTGGCCCTCGTTCATGTACACGATCGAGAGCACGATCAGCATGCCGACCACGGCGAGCACCACCAGCCCGATCCAGTTGCTCCCGGCGACGAACTGCTGGGCGATGATGGCCGGCAGGCGGGCCACGATCCCGGCGAAGATGATCAGGGAGATGCCGTTGCCGACGCCCTTCTCGGTGATCAGCTCGCCGAGCCAGACGAGGAACATGGTGCCGGCGGTCAGGGTCAGGCAGAGGGAGACGGTGGGCAAGAAGGTGGTGCGGTCGAAGAGCCCGAAGTTGGTGATGATCCCCTCGCGGGCGAGCAGGGTGGCCTGGGCGTAGGCCTGGAGCAGGGCGAGGGGCACGGTCAGCATGCGGGTGTACTGGGAGAGGCGCGTCCGGCCGGCCTCCCCTTCCTTGGCCAGCTCGGCCAGGCGGGGAATCACCGGCTGCAGGATCTGCATCACGATGGTGGCGGTGATGTAGGGGTAGACCCCGAGGGCGGCCAGGGAGAAGGTCTCGAGCGCCCCGCCGGAGAAGAGGGAGAGCAGGCCGAGCAGCTGGTTGCCCTCCACCAGCTGGCGCAGCTGGGCCTGGTTGACCCCGGGGACGGGGACGTGCGCCGCCAGCCGGTAG
>DATLLM010000474.1:0-11195 GCA_035537855.1 Chloroflexota bacterium
GCCCCTTGAGCATGGCGTGCAACGAGGCGGTGGCGGTTCCGCTCGACCGGTCCACCTGCACGATGCGCACCGGCTGCATGGCCCCTTGCTCCAGGAGCTGACGGACGCGAGGCATGGCCTTCGCGGGGATCTCGGAGAGCGGGACGAACGCCGGCTCGCCGCTCTCCAGCTGGATGTCCACCAGGACGCCACCGCGGACCATCCGCGTGATCACCCCGTCGACGACCATGCCGGGGCGCAGGACGGCCAGGCGGCGGCGGGGGAGCTTGGCGGCCGGATGTTCCGGCGGAACGGACGCCGGAGGGTGACGGCGTTGTGTCATTGGCTTCGACCTACCCTGCCGCCGCGTCCGGCTCGGCCCGGCGCCCGGTCTGGGCGGTGACGGCCCGGCGGGGGGAGAGGATGACCCGCTCGAAGGCGTCGGTTGCGCCGGCTTTCTTCAGCCAGCGGGCGTCCCGCTTCGCCCGGTTGGAGTCCGTCTCGCAGGTGGTGAACACGATCTGGCCGCCGGCGATGCGCTCGGCGAAGTCCCGCACCAGGTCGGGCGGTACGCCGACGCCGGCGAGGGCGCCGCTCGCGCCGCCGAGGTCGGCCCCTTCGGTTCCGGCCACGGCGGCGGCGTGATTCGAGCGGCCCAGGACCCAGACCCCGTCCCTGGCCGCTTCCTTGGAGACGTTGCCGGTCATGCTGGAGGGGATGCGGAAGGTCTTGACCCCGGAGATCCAGCCGGACATGTCCTTCAGGACGAGGCGGGTCAGGATGGAGTTCTGTCCGGCGATCAGGCTGCGGTACTCCGGCCCCGGAGCGTGGGGGTCGAGCACCGCCATCAGGTAGCCGAGGACGTCGAAGCGCCGCTTCGCCGGCGGCGCGGCCAGCGCTTCGAGGGTGGCGGGGTCGTTCGGGTCGCCCGGGAGCGGCACGGCCAGCCCCACGGTGTCCCCGGCGGCCCCCGACCGGCGCAGGGCGCGCATCACGGTCAACGGGCCGTCGACGCTGGGGAAGAGGCCGCCGACGAGCACGGCCTCGGGCGGCAGGGGGAACGGCGGAAACCCGACCGCCGGGGTGGCGGCCGCGGCGGACGAGCCTGCGGTTGCGGTCATGCGAGTCCGGCTTCGATGGGAGTGGGATTGGGGTTACGGTGCCCCTGGCGCTTCTGGAGGTAGCGCACTTCGAGCAGCTGCCGGGCCCGCCCGGGGCGGTCCTGGTAGATCGCGACCAAGCCGAGCAGGGAGTTGGGCTCGATGTCGTAGTAGCTGAACAGGTCGGCCAGATCGGCCGCCCGCGCCTCGTCCTCGAGCGCGCCCTCGCGGCGGAGCTGCCAGAGGTAGAGATCGGCCACGTCCTTCGGGCGCCGCAGCTGGTCCTCGAAGAAGTCGTCGATCATGCCCTGGAAGACGCGCAGGTTCTCGTAGTAGTACCGCGGCGGTTGGGCGTTGACCACGGTCGCCCGACGCTCGGCCGTGCGCCGGCCGCCGACCGAGCGCCAGGCACTCAGATTGAGAAAGCCCATTGCGCTGGATTGTAGCGAAACGCGCCGGTCTCCCGGCGGGTGCTCCAGCCCGCCGGCGGCGACCGGCGCCGGATCAGTCCCGCCGCCGGCTGAGGGCGACGCCGTCCCGCACCGGCACGAGCGAGGTCTCCAGGTCCGGGTGGGCGAACAACAGCCGGTTGTACTCGGCGATCCCGGCGGCCGGACCGCCGGCAGGGGCGGCCACCACCTCGCCGGCGCAGAGCACGTTGTCGCTCAGCAGCAGCGCGCCGGGGCGCAGCAGGGGGACGCTCAGCTGCAGGAAGCGCACCTGATTGGGCACGCCGTCGGTGACCCCGGCGCCCGAGCGCAGCAGGTCGTTGAAGATGAGGTCGTAGCTGCCCGGGGTCAGGGTCTTCAGCACGTCCAGGGCGTTGCCCCGGATCAGCGTGATGCGGTCGGCGTACTTGCTGCGCCGGAAGTGCCCTTCGGAGATCTCCTGCCGCTCGGGGTCGAGCTCCACCGTCTCGATCGTGGCCCCGGTGGACTCGGTGGCGGCGGCGTACCAGAGCGCCGAGTAGCCGGAGCAGGCGCCCAGCTCGAGGATCCGCCGCGGCCGGTGCAGCCGGGTCAGCAGATAGAGGAAGCTGCCCTCGGCCGGACCGACGATGGGCAGCCGGTTGGCCCGGGCGTGGGCCTCGACCTCGGCGAGCAGCGGCTCCCGAGGCGGGAGCAGTCCGTCGATGTAGGCTTCGACCGCGGGGGCGGTGATCGCGGGCATGGCGCTCAGAGGACGACTTCCCGGCCGGTGCGCGAGGACTCCTCGCAGGCGGCCATGACGGCGACGATGTGCCGGGCGTGCTCGGGCGTCACCGGCTCAGGCGTGTCGCCGGCGATGCAGGCGACGAAGCGCTCGTACTCGGTGGCGATGGGGTCGCCCGGCTCGAGCGGGACCTCCTCCCACCGGGTGGTCGGCCCCCGCCGGCGCTGTCCCTCCGCGGCCGGGGCCGGCTCGGCCGGCACGGTGCGGAAGAGCTGGCGCCGGTCGACGACTTTCAGCATGGCTTCGGTGCAGCTCAGCTCGACCTGCCCGCCCGGCTGCTCGACGCCCGCCCCGGGGTGGTCGCGGAAGCCGGTGTGGGAGATGGTGCAGGGGACGCCGCTCGCCAGCTGCAGAAACGCCAGGGCGGCGTCGTCGGCCTTGATGTCGTTGTAGCGCGTGCCGACGAAGGCCTTCACGGCCACGACGTCCGAGTCGAGGATGTAGGTCAGGCGGTCGATCATGTGGGCGCCGTTCATCAGCCACATGCCGCCGCCTTTCTCGCGGTCGACGAACCAGGCCGGGCGCCCCTGCAGGCCGAAGGCCTTGTACCAGGTGTCCGTGGCCAGCACCGGCCGGCCGACGGCGCCGCTCTCGATCAGCTCCCTGGCCTTCACGTTGGGGGCCATGAACTCTTCGGTGTGGGCGGTGAAGAGCTTCACCCGGTGCCGGCGGGCGGCCTCGATCATCTGGTCGCACTCTTCGACCGTGTCCGCCATCGGCTTCTCGATGATGATGTGCTTGCCGGCCCGGGCGGCCTCGACGGCCACCGGGCAGTGCAGGAAGTGGGGCAGGGTGAGGGCGACGATCTGGACGTCGTCCCGGGCGAGGAGGTCGCGGTAGTCCTGCACCACCTCGCAGCCCCAGCGGTCGGCGAACTGCTTGCCCCGGGCCTCGTCCACCTCGCTCGCCGCCACCAGCCGGGTGGCGGCTACGTTCTGGGCCGCCCGGGCGTGGGCGCCGGAGATGCGCCCGGTGCCGATGATCCCGACTCCGTAGGTGCCGGTCGCAACCGCCATCAACGACTCACCCTCCTGCCTCCTCGGGGGTCGGAGCGTCCACCATGCTGCGGGCGATCTCCAGCACCCTGGATCGGGCCGTTGTGATCTGCACGTCCAGGGGGTAACGGTGCTCTTCGGAGCGCATCATCTGGATGCCGGAGCGGATGTCCGCCGCCAGTCCGGGACGCACGGCGCTCAACAGCCGCTCGAGCAGGGCCGGGTCGGCCGGGCCGAAGGCGTAGGCCAGGTCCATGATGTGCACCCGCGCGCCCACCTGGCGCAGCACCTCGTCGTTCACCCCGGCGAGGTCGTCGAAAGTCTCCAGCCGGCGGCCCGATTCGCTCGATTCAGTCACCGTGCCCCCTGACCCCGGGAGGGTACCATGGCCGGCCCGGCCCGGCGCCGGAGCGCGCGCCGCCGCTCACGGGCGCAGCACCCCGCTCAAGGCGCCGAGGTGGATGGCCGCACTGGTGACGACCGTGCCCAATCCGAGGTGCTGCTCCTGCCGGTCGGGGTGGGAGCGGCCGGCGACGGCGTCCCTGATGATCTCGCGGTACCAGGGGAAGAGCCCGAGCGGCAGGTGGTCGACGGGGAAGAAGCCGATGGCCACCGCCTCGCTGCTCTTGCGCACCGTGCCGGAGACGGGGGAGCAGGCGAAGACCGGCGAGCGGTGGGGCCGGAACCCGGTGCGCACGTACCAGCCCACCAGGCGGTCCGGGCGCACGATGAGCCCGGTCTCCTCGCGCACCTCCCGGGACATGGCGTTGACCGGGGGCTCGCCCCGGTTCATGTACCCCCCGGGCAGCTCCCAGGCCCGCGGCGTGGTGCGCTTCACGAGCAGCACCTCCGGACCGGATGGCCCCGTCCGGAGGATGACCGCCTGGGGGATGACCGGCCCGCCCCCCGTCTCGTACCCGGGGAGGTCCGGCAACACGGCGTGAATCAGGCTCGTCAGCATGCGGGGCATAGGGACAACGCTACCGCACCGCGCGTCGGCCCGGGGAGTGTACCCTCAGCCCGGCACGAGGAGGCCGCCGCCGATGACTGACACCGCCCGTCCCGTTCTGCCCCAGAAGGCCGCCGTGATCGGCGCCGGACTGATGGGCACGGGCATCGCCGTGATCCTGGCCCAGGGCGTCCCCGACGTCGCGTTGATGTCCCGCCACCAGGAGACGCTCGACAGATCCCGGCGCCGCGCCGAGCGCGGCGCGGACGCCCTGCACCGCCACGGACTCCTCCAGATCGACCCGCAGACCCTGCTGGGCCGGCTGCGCTTCACCACCTCGCTCGAAGACGCCGCCGCCGGCGCCGGCTTCGTCGCCGAGAGCATCACCGAGGACCCGGCGGTCAAGCGGGAGGTCTTCGCCCGCCTGGACGCCCTGCTGCCCCCGCCGGTGGTGCTGAGCAGCAACACCTCGGCGCTGCCGGTCGAGGAGTTCTCCCGCGGCGTGGCCCACCCCGAGCGCGTGCTCATCTCCCACTTCATCCAGCCGGCCCACGTCGTCCCGGTGCTCGAGGTGGTGCGCGGCCCGCAGACGGGGCAGCGGGCGATCGACGACACCGTCGGGCTCTGGAAGGCCCTGGGCCGGCTGCCCCTGCTGATGCAGCGGGACGAGCCCGGGTTCCTGATCAACCGGCTGCAGCACGCCCTGGTGCGGGAGGCCGTGCGCCTGCTGGCGGAGGGCCTGGCGACCGCCGAGGACATCGACGCCGCCGTGCAGTACGGTCTCGCCCCGCGCTTCATCACCGCCGGCCCGCTCAAGCAGCGCGACGTCAACGGCCTGGCGATGCACGTCCGGGTGGCCTCCCGGCTGTGGCCCGAGCTGGACACCCCGGACGGGGCGGCCGTCGCCCTCGGCCATCTGCGCGGCCTGGTGGAGGGCGGCGCCCTGGGAATCGAGAACGGGCGCGGCTTCTACCGCTGGGAGGGGCGCGATCCGGACGCCGTGCGGGAGACGCTCGACGATCAGCTGCTGGAGCTGATCCGGGAATCGCTCGCCCTGCGCGGCACCGTCTGACGCGGGCCGCGGCGGGCCGCGGCCCGCCGGCTACTTGCCGAGCGCCAGCTTGTAGAGGACGTCGGTGACGACGCCCATCGCCCCGGCGAAGAGGGTGAAGAGGAGGATGCCGGCGACCCACAGGCCGAGGAAGCGGGGGCGGGCCGGATCGCCCCCGCCGGAGGACGCGGCCGGCGCCTCGTTGTTCGTGTCTGCCATGGCTCAAGAGTAGGGTAACGCCTGGCCGTCCGCCCCGTCTACCCTGTGGCCGCCGCGACGCAACGCCCCGGCCGGCGGCGCCCGCTGCGGGGCCGCGGTGGGTATAAGATTCGCCCCCAGCCGAGGAGAAGGGACAACCGGAATGAAGCTTGGTCTGGTCACCTACCAGCTCGGGAAGGACTGGGATGTGCCCACCCTGATCGAGAAGCTCACCGCGCTGCGCTACGGCGGCGTCGAGCTGCGCACGGAGCACGCCCACGGCGTCGAGGACAGCCTGACCCCCGAGCAGCGGGCGGAGGTGCGGCGCCGCTTCGAGGACTCCTCGATCGAGCTGGTCGGGCTGGGCTCCACGTTCGAGTACCACTCCCTCGATCCGGCGGTGGTGCGCGCCAACATCGAGGGCACCAAACGCTACTGCCAGCTGGCCAAGGACGTCGGCGCCGGCGGCGTCAAGGTGCGCCCCAACGGCCACCAGGAGGCGGCCGGCGTCCCCCGGGAGCAGACCCTCGACCAGATCGGCACGGCGCTGCGCGAGTGCGGCGTCGCCGCCGCGGACAACGGGGTGCAGATTCGCCTGGAGATGCACGGCACCGTCGGCGACGCGCTGGACATGCGCCGCGTGGCCGACGTCGCCGACCACCCCAACGTCTGGCTGTGCTGGAACTCCAACGCCCGCTTCGACGTGGACGGCAGCGGTTCCGTCAAGTCCGACTTCGACCTGGTGCGGGACCGGATCGGCCTCGTCCACCTGCACGACCTGACGGACGAGACCTACCCCTGGGGCGAGCTGCTCGGCCTGCTGAAAGGGACCGGGTACGCGGGCTACTGTCTGGCGGAGTGCGCGCCGGCGTCGAGCGACCCCGAGCGCGTCCTGCAGTACTTCCGGACGCTGTACCTGACGCTGGCCGGGGACTAGGTCCTCCCCCGGCGGTCCCGTGTCCCAGCGCGCGGCCCCTGCGGCGGGGGCCGCTGCGCGGCGCGATCGGCCGCCGTTTAGCCGGCCAGCTCCTCCGCCTGGCGCACCAGCCGGGCCAGCTCATCGAAGCCCTTCTGCCAGAAGGAGGCGTCGCTCAGATCGACGCCGAACGGGGCCAGCAGGCCCTGCGGCGTGTCGCTGCCGCCGCGCTCCAGCAGGTCGACGAAGCGCGGGATGAACGACGCCCCCTCCTCCTGGTACATGCGGAACAGGGCGAGCACCAGCAGCTGGCCGAAGACGTAGGCGTAGCAGTAGAAGCGGCTGTGGATGAAGTGGGGGATGTAGCTCCACCCCCAGCGGTACCCGTCCGTCATCCGCACCGCCTCGCCGTAGTAGCGCCCGTTGGCCTCGATCCAGATGTCGCCCAGCCGCTCGGGGGTCAGGCGGGCCTCGCCGCGGGCCCTGAAGGCGCCCTCCTCGAAGCGGGTCAGCACGTTCTGGCGGTAGACCGTGGCGAAGGCGTCCTCCACTTTCTGGCAGACCAGGCCGAGGCGGGCCCGCGGGTCCGTCTCCCGCTTCACCAGACGGTCGAAGACGATCATCTCGCCGAAGACGCTCGCCGTCTCCGCCAGGGGCAGCGTCGAGTGGTAGTTGAACAGGGTCTGCTTGCGCGCGAGCATGCCGTGCAGGCCGTGGCCCAGCTCGTGGGCCAGGGTCATCGTGTCCCGCGGCGTGCCGACGTAGCTGCACAGGACGTAGGGGTGCAGCTCGGGTGAGGGCGAAGCGCAGTAGGCGCCGCCGCGCTTCCCGGGGCGGGGCTCCGCGTCGATCCAGCGCCGGTCGAAGAACTCCCCGGCGATCTCCCGGAAGCGGGGGTCGATGTCGCCGTAGCTATCCAGGACGATGTCCCGCCCCTCGGCGAACGGCACCTGACCGGTGCGCTGCTCGACCGGGGCGTACTGGTCGTAGAGCATCAGGCCGTCCAGCCCCAGCAGCCGGGCCTTGAGCCGGAAGTAGTCCTGGGCCAGCCCGTAGTTGGCCTCGACCACCTGCATCATGGTCTCGACCGCGGCGGCGTCGAGCTCGTTGCTCAGGTGCCGGCTGGCCAGCGGCGAGGCGAAGCGGCGCAGCCGGTCGGCCGTCAGGTGGTCCTGGATCAGCGTGTCGTAGGCGAACGTGAGCACCTGCCCCTGCGCGGCCAGGCCGGCGTAGAGGGTGTCGTGCGCCAGCTTGCGCAGGGCCCGGTCCGGCTCGTAGACCAGGGAGAGCACCTGGGAGAGGTTGAGCGTCTGGGGCTGGCCGTCCCGCTCCAGGGAGAAGGTCAGCCCCGAGGTCAGCTCGGTGTGCAGCCGGCCCCAGGCGCTGCGCCCGGTGACGTCTTTCTCGTTGACCACTTTCTCCTCCGCCTCGGTCAGGCGGTGGGGCCGGAAAGCGCGCTCGTGGCGCAGGTAGTGGGCGTAGGGCGCGAGGGCCGGGTCGGCGATCAAGCGCTCGGCGACGTCGTCCGGGAGCTCCAGCCACTCCAGGTCGAAGAACAGGGTCAGGTTGCGCAGCTCGGTCAGGCGCTGCTCCACCTTCTGGGACAGGTCGCGCGCGGCGACGTCCCGGGTGTCGCTGTCGTACAGCAGGTGGGCGTACGTCTCCACCCGGCCGGCGCGCTCGTAGAGGGCCTCGTACGCCTGCACCCCGGCCAGCAGGGTGGCGGCGTCCGGACCGCCGGGCACGGCGATCAGCCCCCGGTAGTGCGCGGCGAAGGCCTCGCCGTCCGCCTTGACCTCGTCCAGCGTCTGCCACAGCCGGGGGTCGTCGGCGCCGGCGAAGAGGTCGGACAGGTCCCAGGTGACCCCGCTCGCCTGGGCCGGGTTCGCGCTCGCCGTCTCGGTCATTCGGGCCTCGACTCCTTGTTGAGTCAGGGTACCAGTGTTACGCTCCGGCCCACTGCGGCGCCCCGCCGGTGGTCGAGCGAGCGACCGTCAGGGACAGCGCGCGCGGGAGGAGGAAGCAGGAAACCGATGGCCATCGACACCGCAACCGTCTCGCCGGACACCATCCGCGCCCGGGTGGCGCGACTGCCCCGCATCCCCTTCGCCTTCGTGCCCACTCCCCTGGAGGAGGCGCCGAAGCTCTCGGCGGCGCTCGGCGGCCCGCGTATCCTGGTCAAGCGGGACGACCTGACCGGCTTCGCGTTCGGCGGCAACAAAGTGCGCGCCCTCGAGTTCCGCATGGCGGACGTCAAGGCGAAGGGCTGCGACGCCTTCGTGCTGGTCAACATCGGCCAGAGCAACCACGCCCGGCTGCACTCGGCGGCCTGCACCCGGCTGGGGATTCACATGACCATCGTCAAGCCCAGCCCGGCGGACGAGGAGGTCACCGGCAACCTGCTGCTGGACCGGATGATGGGCGTGGAGATCGTGGAGGCCGGCGGGCGGGAGAGCGAGGCCGTGCTGGACGAGACCCTCGCCCGGCTGCGCTCCGAGGGGTATACCCCTTACGCCTCGACCCGGGAGCCCTTCTCCCGCCTGGCGGGGACGATCGCCTACACCGAGGCGTCCATCGAGCTGCGCGATCAGCTCGTCGCCGCCGGGGTGACGGACGGGTCGAAGGTGCACCTCTTTCTCGTGGGAGGCACCTCCTCGGCGGGCCTCGCCCTCGGCGGCAAGCTCCTCGGGTTCCCCTGGCGCGTGCACCCCGTGAGCGTCGGGGGCAGCGCCGACTCGGTGCGCAAGATGGTGCTCGACCTCGCCGACCGGGCGGCGGCGCTGCTGGACTTCGAGGCCCGCGTCGGTCCGGAGGATCTGGACGTGCACGACCAGTACGTCGGCGAGCGCTACGGGGACACGCCCCCGACCACCCTGGAGGCGATCAAGCTCGCCGCCCGCACCGACGCCATCTTCATGGACCCCGTCTACACCGGAAAGGCCTTCTCCGGTCTCGTCGGGCAGGTGCGCGCCGGCCAGGTGGGGCCGGATGAGGTCGCGGTCTTCGTGCACACCGGCGGGCTGCCGATCATCTTCGCCTACCACCAGGTGCTGGAGAACCTCTGAGCCCGCCCCCGGCGGACCTCCGGGTGCCGGAGAACCTCTGAGCCCGCCCCCGGCGGGCCCTCGTCTCGCCGTCCCGCCCCCGGGGGCAGGGCGGCGGCCACCGCGATGGCGGCTAGAGGGGGATGGTGCACATGGCGCGCGTCGCCGCGTCGCAGTACCACAGCTCGCCCTTGAACAGCGTCATCCCGTGGGGGTCGGGGCCCTCCTCCGGGCCGGGCGTGAGCTCGAGCACCCGCTGGGCGGTCCCGTCCAGGGTGTAGCCGGTGATGGAGCGCTTGGAGGTCTCCGCCACCCAGAGCAGCCGGCCGTCCCAGGCGACGCCGTGGGGGCGGTTGCCCGGGGCCGGGAACTGCTTCAGGATCGTCCCGTCCGCCGGATCGAGCTGGTAGGTGGTGGCGGAGGGGGGCACGGTCACCCACAGCTTGCCGTCGATCCACTCCAGGCCGTGGGCCCCGCTGCGCTCGTTCGCGCCCGGCGTCGGCAGCCGGCGCAGCTCCTCGCCGTCCACGCTGTACTGGAAGAGCTCGATCGGCGGGAAGGTGGAGGCGACCCACAGATTCTGGCCGTCGAACGTGATTCCGCTGGAGTGGTGGGTCTTCGTCGGGAACTGCTTCAGGACGTGCCCGTCCGCCCAGTCCAGCAGGTAGACGTCCAGATTGTCCTGGTCGATGACCCAGCAGCCCTCCTCTACGGCCTGGAGCCCGTTCGGCTGCGGTCCCGGGGTGTACCAGCGCACTTTCGCCGTGACCTGCTCCGCACTGGCGACCATCGCTCTCCCTCCTTCTCGGGTGAACCGGTTTCGGGTCAACCGGGTGAACCACGTTGCTCCGCGCAGCGCCCGGTCCCTCGACGGGCGCGGTGGGCAGCGGCGGCGCGCGGCGCCGCCCGGCAGCGTCGCTCAGCATGGGGCATGGCACCGGGATCGCGCAAACCGGGGCCCGCCCGGCGCCCGCCGGGCGGGCCGTATCATGGGGCCATGCCGACAGTCGACTTCGACGGCGAGACCGCCTACGTCCTGCGCGACGGGAGCGGCGCCGAAGCCGTCGTGCTCCCTTCGGTCGGGGAGAGCTGCCTCGCCTTCCGCACGCCGGTGGACGGGCGCCCCGCGTACCTGCTCTCCACCCCGCCGTCGCTCGAGGTGCTGCGGGCCCGCCCCACGATGTGGGGATTCCCGATCCTCTCCCCCTATCCCGGGCGTCACCAGACGCCGTTCCGCTGGCGCGGCGCGTCCTACCGCATCGCGGAGAACGACCGCCCGGGCGTGGCGATCCACGGCATCGTGGCCGTCTCCCCCTGGGAGGTGGTCGAGGCCGCCGGGGATTCCCTCACGGCGCGCTTCGATTCGGAGCGCGCCCCGGAGCGGGCGGCGCGCTGGCCGTGGCCCTTCCTGCTGACGGCGACGCACCGGGTGGCGGACGGGGCGCTGACCCTCGACCTGGCGCTGACCAACCGGGCGGACGAGGCGGTGCCGCACCTGCTGGGGCTGCACCCTTACGTGCCCTTGCGGGTCACCCCGGCGGGCGCGATCGGGACGCAGGGCCTGCCGACGGCGGAGGAGCTGGCCGGCGATGCGCCGCAGCGGTGGCGGGAGACCTGCCGCGTCTGGGTGGCGGGGGACCACCTGTGGGAGATGCGGCAGGGTCTGGGGACGGGGACGATCCTCGACCTCGACGGCGACTGGGACCTGCGCACCCCGCGCAGCGTGGCCGAGCTGGAAGCGACCCTGAGCG
>DATLLM010000475.1:0-4880 GCA_035537855.1 Chloroflexota bacterium
GTGGTGCAGCGGCGGGCCGCGCGGCGGCGCGCGATCCTGGGGGGCGGAGTCGCCGGATTGGCGGGCGCGGCGCTCGCGGCGTGCGCCGCCGGCGGCTCACAGGGGGCCACGGGCGGAGCCTCCGGCACGGCCGCGCCGAGCAAGGGCCCGGTCTCCATCGACGTGCTGACCCGCCCCGGGGTCAGCAGCCCCACCGGCCACAGCCAGTGGTACCGGCAGACCACCGACCGCAAGTTCACGCCCGAGACGAACATCACGGTCAACCTGATCGACGCCGATCCGGACGTGACCGCCAAGCTGCAGATCCTGGCCGCCGCCGGGACGCCACCGGACGGGTCCTGGCTGGCGGTCGTCGCCGACGGCTCGGGCGGGCGCGAGCAGGCCCAGAAGGGCATCTTCAAGTCCCTGGACGAGCTCGTCTCCCGGGACAAGTTCGACAAGACGCCCTACTTCAAGGCGATGCTGGACGTCCTCTCCGTGGGCGGCAAGCTCTTCGCCCTGCCCACTATGTCCCACTACGGCACCAACGTGCTCTACTACAACAAGCAGGCAACGGACGGCGCCGGGGTGACCGTGCCCCAGGACGGCAGCTGGACCGTCGACGACTTCATCCTGGCCGCGCAGAAGGTGACCAAGCGGGGCGAGGACATCTGGGGCTGGTGGCCGGACTTCGCCGACATCAGCGAGTTCGGCGTCTTCTGGGTGCGCCAGTTCGGGGGCGAGTTCCTGGACGAGGCGGGCAAGAAGGTGCTGCTGGACAGCGCCGAGGCCCGGGCCGGGCTGGAGTGGGTCTACAACGCCCAGGCCAAGTTCCAGACCATCGACAACCTGTACCGCACGGACAGCAAGGACACGATGTTCGAGCAGCAGGGCCGGCTGATCTTCCGCAGCACCACGCCCGGCCTGGTGGCGGAGTACAAGAAGGCCGGGCAGGTGCGCCTGGGCTCCGCCTTCCAGCTCGGCATCGCCCTCTTCCCCCGCGGCCTCAGGGCCCGCGGCACCCAGTCCTCCGGCTCCGGTATGGGCATCACCGGGGACAAGAACAAGGACTCCACCTGGAAGTGGGTGCAGTTCATCACCAACAAGGACAACGGCGTCGATCAAGTGCAGGGCGGCGCGGGCAGCCCCGGCGGGCGCACGGACGTCTGGACCGACCCCCGGCTGCTGGCCTTCGACCCGATCTACTCCACCATCGTCAAGGCCTACCCCCAGGGCGCCGGCTCCCTGCGCCAGCCGGCCAACTTCCGGCGCACCGATCTGCTGAAGGCGGTGAACGACGAGCTGGCCGCCTACTGGAAGGGCCAGTCCAGCATCCAGGACGCCACCTCCAAGGCCGTGCAGGCCGGGAACACCGTCCTCGCCATGTAACCGTCAGGACCGGCGGCCATGGGGAAGCCGGCGCCCGTAGAGCCCGATTTTGCGCGGGCGCAGGGACAAGCGGTTGTGGGCAAGCCATCGCCCATGGAGCGCGTTCTTGCGCGGGGACCGGCGGCCAAGGGGAAGCCGGCGCCCGTAGAGCCCGATTTTGCGCGGGCGCGGCCCGCTGGAGGTGACCGTCGGGCCGCGCACGGCCGCGCGCTCGACGGCAGCGGGGATTTCCGCTCCTACGGCTACTGCGCCCTCCGGCGGCGGTGACACGCCCGCGGCCCGTTCCCACCCCGGCCGGTTCCCTGCACCGGCCGGGGCCGCCGGACGACCGCGGCCGTGTCCGGCCCGGTGGCCCGTCACTCGCTGGCGTCCACAGCGCCGCCTCGCGGCCGCAGGATGGCGGCCCGCAACGGGCCGCGCTCGTGCAAATTGCGTTCTCTACGGCTGCTCCCCTTCTTCTGATCGCGCTCGCGCAAAATGCGTTCTCTACGGACGCCGCCCTTCTCGTGGTCGCTCTCGCTCTGGAGCGTGCTATGCTGCCGCTCGCGATGGAGCCTCCCTTCGAGAGCGGCGCGGACTGGCCGACCGCCGCGTTCGTCGACACGCGGCGCGTCGGCGACGCCACCGTCGACGTCCTCTCGGACGGCGGCTTCTCCTGGGCGCCGGAGCTCAGCGCCCCCGAGGCGGAGTGGCGCCGGGCGATGCCCGAGGCCAACGCCCGGGGGGAGATCTTCCTCGGCCACAACATGGTCCTGATCCGCCTGGCCGGGGCGGCGATCCTGGTCGACGCCGGACTGGACGACCCCGGGCCGGACTCCTCCTGGATGCCACCCCGGGCGCGGCGCTCTCCCGGCGTCGAGCAGGGCCTCGCCCGCTGCGGTCTGCGCCCCGAGGACGTGACCCACGTGGCCCTGACCCACGCCCACGGCGACCACATCGCCGGGGCCACCGTGCTGCGCGACGGCGAGCGCCGGCCGCGCTACCCGCGGGCCCGCTACCTCCTCGGCCGGAAGGATTGGGACGGGAACGCCGCCCTCGCCGAGCCGGAGTCGCACGTGGCCCGGCACCTGGGGACGCTGCACCGCCTGGGCCGGCTCGACCTGATCGAGGGCGAGACGGAGGTGGTGCCCGGGGTGACCCTGCTCCCGGCGCCGGGGGACTCGCCGGGGCACCACGTCGTGCGGGTCGCGTCCGGCGGCGAGCGCTTCTACGCCGCCGGCGACCTGTTCCACCACGCCTGCGAGGTGCGGCACAGCGCCTGGATCTCACCCGGACGCGACCCCGAGGCGTCGCTCGCCTCGCGGCAGCGGATCAGCGCCGCCGCCGCGGGCGAACGGGCCACGGTGGTCTTCACCCACGAGCGCTTTCCGCCCTGGGGGCGGATCGTGGCCGCGCCGGAGGGGGCCGCCGGCGCCTACGGCTGGCAGCGCCTCCCCTGATCCCGCCGGCTCTGGCGACGCAGGTCCTCCGGAGGGGGCTCCGAGGGACCTCCGCAGGGAGGGCTCAGATGGCCCCCTGGTGCTCGCCGTCGGCCCGCTGCCCTGCCACCTCGGCCGCGGCGGCGCGCCTCCGTACCGGGGACGCAGCCCGGGCCCCGAATCCCACTACAATCGACGTGCCGGCCGGCGCGCCGGCACGAGACGGAAGGAGCAGCTCAATGAGCTCGATCGTGGAGAGAGCACGAGCCGGAACGCGGCGCAACGCCCTGATCGCCCTGGGAGGGACCACCGGCGCGGCGCTCCTCGCCGCCTGCGGCGCGGGCGGGAGTGGCACCCCGGCGGCCGGCGGGCAGGCGGGCCGGGCCGGGCAGACGCAGCCGGTCTCCGGGAAGCTGTCCATCTGGTGGCCGTCGGTCGCCTTCGACCCGGCGTCCACGATCGTGGGCGAGGTGCAGCAGAGCTTCGCGACCCAGTACCCCGGGGTGACGGTGGACGCCATCGTCGAGGGCAGCGGGGACAAGCTGAAGACGACGGTCGCCGCCGGGACGCCGCCGGATCTGTTCCACACCCAGTCCTACTGGCAGACCACCTGGGGCGTGACCGGGGTGGTCACCCAGCTGGACGACTACATCAAGTCCTCGAAGACCATCAAGCCGGAGGACGTCTGGCCGTTGAAGCTCAAGGAGGTGCAGAACAAGGGCAAGACCTGGGCGCTGCCCTACAGCATCGACAGCCGGGTGATCTACATCAACGCCGACCACTACGCCCGCGCCGGGTACGACCTCGCCAAGCCGCCCAAGACGTGGGACGAGCTGGAGCGCACCCTCCCGTCGCTGACCAAGGCGTCCGGCCCGGGCGAGGTCTCCCAGTTCGCCTTCGACCCCTTCTTCGGCAGCGGCGGCACCCAGCGCTGGCTGGTCCCCTTCTGGCAGCTCGGCGGCGAGTTCCACTCGGCGGACGGATCGAAGATCACCATCGCCAACGACCGGGGCATCCAGGCCCTGGAGTGGTGCAACAAGCTGTTCAAGGCCCAGGGCGGCTGGCCGGCCCTGGAGAAGGCCCAGACGGGGGTCACCCCCCAGTACCGCCTCTTCCTCCAGAACAGCGTCTCCTACTACTACGACACCTTCTCCAACAAGGCCCAGAACTTCAACCGGGAGGCGCCGGACTTCAAGTTCGGCTTCATGGACTACCCCAAGCCGCCCAACGGCAAGACGGCCAACTACGCCGGGGGTTGGGCCCTGTGCCTGCCCAAGGGGGCCAAGAACCCCGAGGCCTCCTTCCGCTTCATGGAGTACCTCTACACGCCGGAGATCGACCTCAAGTGGCACACCTACCACCTGCGGGTGCCCGTGCACCAGGCCGTCGCCAAGAGCGTCGACTACACCCGCAACGATCCCTTCCTCAAGCTGACCGTTGACGGGATGAGCGGCGGGGCGTTCGTCGCCAGCATCCCCGGCGGGGAGGGCATCCTGCCCATCGTGGACAGCATGGTGAAGAAGGTGCGCAGCGAGCAGATGAACGTCCGCGATGCCCTGAAGGAGGCGGAGGACCTCTGCCAGCAGGAGGTGGACAAGCTGCGCAGCAGCTAGGCCCGCCCGCGGAGGGCCCCTCGACCCGGCGCGCGGCGCCTCAACCGGGGGCCATACGGTAGGGTCTGCCGGCGGGAGCGACGAGCGCACGATGCCAGAAACGGCCGCGGGCGGACAGGCAGGAGACGGCCCCGGGCCCCCGGGCCCGGGGGCGGCGCCCGGCGGGGCCGCGGTGGTGCGGGCGGCGACGGCGGCGCCGGACCTGGCGACCGTCTACGACCTCACCGCCCGGGTCTTCCCCGGCGAGCCGGCGCCCCCGGACGCGGCGGCCCTCGCCGCCGTCGCCGCCCGCTGGCGCCGGCGTATCGAAGCGGCGGCCGCCCGGTACCCGGTTCACGTCCGCGTCGCCGTCGCCCCCCCGGACGTGGCGAGCCCGCCGCCGGAGATCGTGGGCAGCGACGTCCTCTACGAGCGCGAACTGCGCCTCGGCCCGCACGGCGAGGCGAACCTGCGCACGGCCTGCATCGGGGTCGTGCTGGCC
>DATLLM010000476.1:0-7214 GCA_035537855.1 Chloroflexota bacterium
GGGGGATCAGGGGAGGGCGTCGAGGCGCACCCGGGCGCCCCGCTCGACCGAGAGGTCGACGGCGCGCTCCAGCCGCAGGGCGGCGATGCCGTCCTCGATCGTGCAGGCCGGGGGGCGGCCGTCGCGCACGCTCAGGGCGAAGTCGCGCAGCTCGCCGACGAAGCCGTGGACGGCGAGGCTGTTCTGGTCGTCCGCCGGGCGGATGTCCTCCGGCTCCCAGGAGTAGGTCTGGGGATCGCCCGGCAGGAATCCGATCACCCGGCGCCAGTTCTCGACGAAGACGCGCCCGCCGACGCCGGTCACGGCGACGCGCTCGCTCCAGTTGTTGTGCTCGCCTTCGAGGCAGTTGGCGTTGATCAGGCCCAGGCCGCCGGAGGCGAAGCGCAGGGTGATGGCGTAGCCGTCGAGGCCGGGGCCCCGGCTGACCCGCTCGGCGTAGACCGACTCGACCTCGCCCATGAAGAAGCGCGGCAGGTCGAGGTGGTGGGTGGCGAAGCCGTTCAGGAAGCGGTAGACGTCGACCGGGTACTGCCCGTAGGTGAAGCGGGACTCGAAGACGGTGGGGGGGCCGAACTCGGGGCGGGCGACGAAGGCCCTGGCCCGCAGGTAGGGGTAGGAGAAGCGCTTCATGTACCCGACGGCGAGGTGGCGCCCGGCGCGCTGCGCCGCGGTGCGCATCTCGCGGGCGTCGGCGACCGATTCGGCCGGGGGCTTCTCCACCCAGACGTGGGCGCCACCGTCGAGGCAGTCGATGGCCGTGCGGGCCTGGCGCCGGGGGTGCATGCAGACGATCACGGCGTCCAGGCGCTCGGCGTCCAGCATCGCCCGGTGGTCGGTGTAGACGCGGCGCACGCCGTGGAAGGCGGCGACGCGCTCGGCGAGGTCGCGCTTGTGGTCGGCGAGGGCGACCAGCTCGGCGAGCAGGGGCGGCTGCCCCCGCCCCTGCTGGGAGAGCACCAGGGCCGGGAGGCCCTCCGGCGCGCCACCGAACGCGGCCCGCAGGCTGGGGTAGAGGCTCATCCGGGCGTGCTCGCCGCAGCCGACGAAGCCGAACCGCAGCGGCGCCTGGGCCAGGGTCACGGTCGCATCTACTCCCTCCGGCGCCCCGCGGGGCGCCCGGGCCACGTCGCCTACTTGACGTACTGGTCGAGGATGCGCTGCACCTCCGCCTGTCCGGCGGCGAGGGCGTCGCGCGGGGACTTGGTCCCGTTGAGGGCGTCCGCGGTGAACTGCGAGTGGACGGTCAGGATCTGGGCCGCGCCGGGGACGACGGGGACCCACTTGGCGCCGAGGGCGAGCTGCACGTAGACCTTCCGCTCGGGGGCCTTGCTCAGGTACTCGTTGCTCTGAGCGACGGTCTTGGAGACGGGCACCGCCTCGAAGGCGTCGGCCAGGCGCAGCTCATTCTCCTTGCGCAGGAAGAACTCCATGAAGCGGATGGCGTTGTCCGGGTGCTTCGCCCCGGTGGGCACGACGTAGGAGGGTCCGCCCTGGTAGGTGGTGTCCTTCCCGCCGGGGGGCTTGGGAATCAGGCCGGCGGCGTGATTCGTCTGGGACATCGCCCGCTGCCAGACGGAGGCCTGGCTGTTGGCGTCGAAGTGCATCGCCACCTTCCCCGCCGGGAGGAGCATGGCGCCCTGGGGGCCGGCGTTGGTGCGGAAATCGGCGAAGCGCTGCGCCCCACCCTGGGTGCGCACCAGGTCGACGACGAACTCCAGGGCCTTGAGCCCGCGCTCGTTGTCGAAGACGGCCTTGGTGCGGTCCGGGCTGAGCTCGTCCTGCCCCTGCTGCCACATGAAGATCAGCCAGGCGGCCTGGGTGCCCCCGTTCCCGTAGTTGGGCAGGAAGCCGTAGCGCTCGGCGACGCCGGCGGCGTCTGCGCGGTAGATCTTGCGCGTGTACTCCCGCAGGTCGTCCCACGTGGCCGGCGCGCGGGCCGGGTCGAGCCCGGACTCGCGGAACAGGGCGCTGTTCCAGAAGAAGACCCAGGGCTCGGAGCCCTGGGGCACGGCGTAGACCCGGTCGCGCCAGGTGACGTCGCTGCGCAGCCCGTCCCGCCAGTCTCCCGGGTTGAGCGTGCTCGACCCCTTGATCTTCTCGTTCAGGGCCTGGGCGATGCCGCCGGTGCCCCACTCGGCGGCGAGGAAGCGGTCCATGTAGCTGACGTCCGGGACGACCCCGGCGGCGACCCCGGCGGTGACCTTCTCCCTGCCGGGGACGCCCCCGGGGAGGATCTCGTTGGAGACGGCGAGCTGGGGGTTCTGCTCGCCGAACTCGCGGACCATCGCGTCGCCCACGGTGCCCGGCTCCCAGAAGCGCTGCCAGAGCCACAGGTCGAGCTTGCCCTGCAGCTTGCCGGCCAGGGGGGCGCCGGCGCCGCCGGGGGCGCCGGCGCCGCAGGCGGCGAGCACCGGACCGGCCAGGGCCGCGCCGGCGGCGCCCCCGAGGGCGCCGCGGAGGTGCCGCCGCCGGGTGAGCGTGCTGCGAGGTGACTTCGCCATCTGACCGCCTCCTTCTGTGGACCGGCTCGCTTCCGAAGACAGGCTCCCCGCGATCGCGCTGCTGCCGTACCGCTACCGCTCGACGGGGGCGCGCGCTACCGCAACGCGGCGCGATTCGCGCGCCGAGCGGTAGGCGGCGGTGGCCACCTCCATCACCCGCAAGTTGTCCTCCCCGGTCACCGGCGGCGGGTCGCCGGTCCGGCAGGCGTGCACGAACGCCCGGGTCATCTCTCCGAGGGCGTCGACCCAGTCGTCGCGCAGGGCGAAGTCCACCACGCCCGCCCCGAGAGAGGGCGCGCCCCACACTTTCAGGCGGGGCTCGGGGACGAGCTTGTAGGACATGCCACCGTGCTCGCAGATCACCTCGACGTCGATCCGCGCGGCGGGGGCGATGGCGTCCGAGTGGATCAGGGCGGTGGCGCCGTTGTCCAGCAGGGCGTGGACGACGCCGTAGTCTTCGACGGCGTACTGGGGGTAGCGCAGGGAGCGCATGTCCGCCAGCACCTCCGTGAACTCGCAGCCGAAGAGCCAGCGCACGAGGTCGACGGCGTGGTCGCCGTGGGTGAGCCAGCCCCCGCCGGGCGTGGCCTGCGGGTCCGTCCAGTAGGAATCGTAGGTCGGCTCCCACTCCGAGCGGGGCACCATCCCGGTGTTGTAGGCGCAGTAGAAGTGCACCGGGGCGCCCAGCTCGCCCGCGTCGAAGATGCGCTTCATCAGCGGCCAGACCTTCCAGAAGCGGAAGTTGTAGCCGCCCATCAGGACGACCCCGGCGGTGCGGCAGGCGTCGATGATGGCCAGGCAGCCGGCGGCGTCCATCGCCATCGGCTTGTCCGAGAGGACGTGCTTGCCGGCGGCGGCCAGGGCGGTGGCGACCGCCGGGCGGCGGTCGGTGCGCACGGTGACGATGGCCCCCTGCGCTCCCGAGGCGCAGAACGCGTCCAGGCCGGCGTGGCCGGTGGCCCCGGTCAGCTCCACCAGGCGGGCGAGCTTGCGCGGGTCGTCGTCCCAGACGTCGCTGACGCGGCAGAAGTCCGCGTCCCGGAGGCTGCGGCAGAAGGCGACGGCGTGCGGCCAGAGGTCGTAGCCGGCGATGCCGACGCGGAAGCGGGCGTCGCCGGCCCGGTCGCCGGCGCCGGCGCTGGTGGCGCCCACTCAGGCCGACTCGGCGATCTCGGCGATCGCCACCGGGCGATTCTCGAGCGCCGAGCGCTTGGCGGCGAGCTCGATCTTGAGGTGGGCGATGCCGTCCTCGATGTTCGGCTCGGGGACGCGCCCGTCGCGCACGCACTCCACGAAGTGGCGCACCTCCCCGGTGTAGCCGTGCAGGGTGCGGAAGTCCATCGCCTCGGACGGCACCTGGTCGTTCGGCTCGTAGACGTAGGGCAGCTCCGGATCGCCGACGTAGGCGGTGACCCGGCGCCAGTCGTCCACGACCAGCCAGCTGCCGACGCCGGTCACGGCCACCCGCTCCTGCACCCGCTCCAGGGAGTTGGTCTGCACGATCCCGGCGGCGCCGCTGGCGAAGCGCAGGTTCAGCAGCCAGGCCTCCTGCTGGGGGAGGTCCAGCTCGCGCTCGGCGAGCACCTCGGCGTAGGTCTTGGGCCGGCCGCCGGCGGCCCCGGCGCGCGAGGCGTAGGAGGCGAAGACCTGCTCCACCTCGCCCATGAAGAAGCGGGTCAGGTCGAGCACGTGGCAGGAGAACGCGTTGAGGAACTCGTAGCGGGAGATGGGGGTGTAGCGCCCGTAGTTGTAGCGCGCCTCGTAGGCCGTCGGCGGGCCGAACTCGGGGCGGGCCATCAGCTCCCGGGCCCGGCGGTAGGGCGCCGAGAAGCGCTTCATGAACCCGATCATCAGGGGGGCGCCCGAGCGCCGCCCGGCGGCGCGCACGGCGCAGGCGTCCTCCAGGGTGGCCGTCGCCGGCTTCTCGACGAAGACCGGCAGGCCGGCGCTCAGGCACTCGACGGCCAGCGGCGCCTGGAGCCGCGGCGGCATGACGACGAAGACGCAGTCCAGCCGCTCGGCGTCCAGCATCGCCCGGTGGTCGGTGTACCAGCGCTCGAAGCCGAAGGTGCGGGCGTTCTGGCGCGCCCGGTCCTCGTCCAGGTCGCAGCAGGCGACCAGCTCGCCCACCGGCTCGCCGAGGGCCGTGCGCCGGGTGACGCCCAGCCGGAACGTGGGGTAGAGGCTGCTCGTGGCGTGGTTGCCGCAGCCGATGAAACCGATCCGCACCAGGCGGGTCGCGCCGCTCATGCCGGTCCTGCTCCTGACTCCGCTCGGGCGGTGGGGCCGGCCCCGGCCGGGACGAGCGTCCGCCGGAAGCGGGGCAGCTCGCGCTCCAGCAGGCGCCGGCCGTTGGCGATCTTCCAGCGCAGATGGGGCTCGTCCGTGAGGTAGCCCATGGTCGGCTCCCACCCCAGGCGGGAGTCCGCCCGCACCAGGGGGATCGCCGCCGCCGCGTTCGCGTTCTCGGCCACCACAACGGCGGCCAGCCCGTCCAGCAGGGCGGCGGCCTCGGGCGCCGGCGGCGGCGGCGCCGCCAGCAGCCGCTCCTTCAGCAGCCACCAGCGCTTGGTGTTGATCGCCGTGACCACGGCGTGGAGCACGAAGCGCCCGACGCCCGCCTGAAGCTGCGCCGCCGCCCGCTGCCCCGGCGGCGTCAGGGCCACCGCCCGCTCCATCTGCTCCACCCCCCGGCGCCAGCCGGCCGCCATCTGCTCCAGGCTGCGCAGCTCCAGGGGCACGCGCCGGGCGACGTCCAGGCGCTCGTCCTCCGGGAGCTGGCGGTTGCGCCCCATCCCGGGGGCGTAGTCCGTGCGGGCGATGTGGGCGCCGTGCATCGCGTACCAGTCCACCGGGAGCGCCACCGGCTCCTGGAAGACGAGCGGATAGGACGGGCCGATGCGGAAGGGGCCGTACTGGTCGTGCCCGGTGGCGACGTAGTCCTGGATGGCCTCGCTCCAGGAGTGCCAGGCGGCGAGGGCGTCCGCCGCCCCGGGGCCGAAGTCCCGCCGGGCGAGGCCCCGCAGCGTCTCCCCGGCCGGGGGCGCGGGCGACCAGAAGGCCGCCCTGGCCAGCTCGGAGACGAAGGACGGCCAGAGCCCGTAGTGGTGCCCCTCCATCAGCCCGCTCAGCCCCCACGACTCGTTCGCCGCCACCAGGGCCGCGTGGCGCCTGGCCCACTGGAACGGCGCCGGCTCGTAGGGGATGACGCCCACGTCCCAGGTGAGCCCGCCGGTGTTGCTCATGGCGTACAGGCGCAGCCCGCGCTCGCTCGCGGCCCGGGCCTCGCTGGCGAAGTAGCGCCCCGGACCGGTGAACGAGAGGGTGTAGTCCGCGCACATGTTGGTCAGCCCGTTGCGGCGGACCGGCTCGAACATCTCGAAGGTCACCAGCAGGGACACGTCCTGGGGCAGGGCGCGAATCAGGTTGAGGCGGTCGGCCTCGGGGGCGTAGCCCCAGTTGTAGGTCCAGAAGACGATGTCCGCCTGCGGGTTGTGGGGCCGGATGACCCGCTTCAGCAGGGCGAGCCAGTCCACCCAGTCGGTCGCCGGCCACCAGCCGGGGGTCGGCCGGTCCGGCGGCGGCGCGTCCGGCGGGCGCAGGTGGCGCAGCGTGCCGCTGGTGCGGGGGTCCTTGCTCGGGAACTCGACCGACTCGCCGACGAGGACGATGCCCCTGGCCCGGGGGCAGGCCCGGAAGAGCGCGCCGTAGGTCTCGTCGTACCACCGCTCGGCGTCGGGGTCGTCCGGGTGGGGCGGGCTCATCGAGCGGAAGTAGGCGTAGAAGTAGACGTCCAGCCCGAAGCCGGCGGCGCGGTCGACCAGATCGTTGACGTCGAGGTAGCGCCCGCCGAAGGGCTGCGGGTGGTCGAGGGTGAGCTGGTCCGGGGTGCGGTCGACGCCGCAGACGAAGACCAGCACGGCGTCCATCCCGGCGTGGGCGATGGCGTTGAGGTGGGCGTCCGGGAAGTCGTCGAGGGCCCAGCCGGAGTGGGTCATCCGCGGACTGAAGCGCGGCGCGCGGACCGTGTCCTGCAACGGCAGGAAGGGCGCCCGGCGCAGATTCATCAGGTCCTCGAGGAAGACGCTGCCCTGGAAGGCGCCGCGGGGGTCGGCGCCGCAGACCACCACCCGCGACGGGGCGCAGCGCAGGCGGTAGCTGCCGGGCCCGGCGAGGGCCGCGCCGGCGCCGGGCGCCTCGTCCTGCGTGGTCAGCACGATCAGCCGCTCGCCGTCGCGGGCGGCCGCCGCCGGGTCTGCCACCCGGCGCAGCCGGACGGAGAGGCCCATGCTGGTGAGGAGGTACTCCTGGAGGTCCCGGGCCGCGGTCAGCACGGCCGGAGCGCAGGCCTCGCCGGCGACGACGCTCCAGTCCGAATCGAGCGCCACCTCGTCCCCCCGCGGCGCCTGAGAGTCGTCCCGGCGCTGCCGGACGTGCACCTCGGCCAGGCGCCGCCGGAACGCGTAGGGGCGCTCGACGGGCAGCGGCGGGACGGGCGCGGGCGGGGGGAACGAGAGGTCGATCATGCTCGCTCGGTGGTTTCGGGGCGGGTGCGAGACCGACCGGGTACCGGGTGCGCCGGGCACGCCGGGTCGCCTGGAGGGGGCACCGTACCACCCTTGACCGCGATTGTCAAGGGTGGTACGGTGCCCCCTCCAGGCGACCCGGCGTGCCCGGCGCACCCGGTACCCGGTCGGTCTCGCACCCGCCCCG
>DATLLM010000477.1:0-6165 GCA_035537855.1 Chloroflexota bacterium
TTGTGCGGGCCGTTCGAGAGGGCGCCGCGGGGGGCGGCCCGGCCGTCGACGTCTACGACGCCGTGACCTGGTCGAGCGTCTTCCCGCTCTCGACGGAGTCCGTGCAGCGCGGGGGGCAGCCGGTGGCGATACCGGATTTCAGGAGGAGTAAGCGATGAGTCTGCGTCTGGCAAGCCCCGAGCCCGAGGCCCGCCCCGCGGTGGGCGGGGCGCCCTCGGGGATGTCCCGCCGGCGGGCCCTCGGTGGTCTGGCCGCTGCGGCCGCCCCGGCGACGGCCCTGCTCCTCGGCGCCTGCGGCCAGGAGACCCCCTCCCCCGGCGCCGCGGCCTCCGGCCGCAGCGGGGACATGACCGGCACCTTCACCTTCTCGGTGCAGAACTTCCAGCCCACGATCAACATCATCGAGCGGGCCATCCCCGCCTTCCAGAAGCAGCACCCCGGGGTGACCATCAAGTACACCCCGGTTGAGTTCTCCGCCATGGCCGCCAAGGTCGTCCAGGAGATCGCCGCCGGATCAGGCCACGACGGCTTCCACACCTACACCGGCTTCTGGCGCGGCACGGACGCCGCCAACGTGATGCTGCCCCTGACCCCCGTGCTGTTCAAGAAGGCCGACCTCGAGCAGATGTTCTTCCCCAACGTGCTGGGCGCCGTCTGGTCGAAGCGCGCCGAGACCTACATCATGCCCTTCGCCGTCGGCGTCAACGGCTCGATGCACCTCTGGAACAACGAGCTGACCCAGCGGGACGGGGTCGACCCCAAGACCTTCACCACCCTCGACCAGATCGCCCAGGGGGCGGTCAAGCTGACCCGCAAGTCCGGCACGGACTGGCAGCAGGCCGGACTCCTCCCCAACAGCCACACCAACCTGATCATGCGCTGGATCATCGACCAGGGGGGCAAGTTCTACGACGAGAAGACGTTCAAGTGGACCTGGCAGACGCCCGAGGCGGAGCGGGCGGTGCAGTGGCTCGTCGACCTCTACGATAAGCACGGCGTCGCCTGGAAGCAGGCCCCGCCGGAGATCAAGGACGCCCTCGGCGAGCAGCGCGCCGCGACCATCATCAACGGCGCCTTCTCCATCTCCGGGTACGCCACCAGCCACAAGGACACCTTCCCCAAGCTGGTCGACCAGCCCCTGCCCGGCTTCGTCCCCGGCAAGGCCCCCAACTACTACGAGCACGAGTACAGCGGCTACGCCCTCTCCTCCCTGCTGAAGACGGACGACATGCGGGCCCGCGTCGGCGCCGCGTTCTACCGCGAGCTGCTCTCCCCGGACTCCCTGATCGCCCGGGCCAACGAGTACAGCGGGGCCATCCTGGCCAAGGCCGTCTACGCCGACCCCCGCTTCAAGGACACCACCTTCGGGCCCATCCGGGCGAAGCTCCCCGACCAGGTCATCTCCAGGATGCAGTTCATGACCATGGCGGTGCGCCCGGAAGAGGCGCAGGCGTACCTGAATAAGATCATCGCCGGGGAGACGTCGCTCAAGTCCGCCCTGGCGGAGATGCAGCAGTTCTTCCAGACCAAGGAAGACGACGCTCGACAGAACATGCGGTAAGGGGAGCGAGAGCAAGAGCGGGAGCGGGAGCGGCGCCGCCCGAAGGGCGCGATCGTACCGGGAAAGCCGCATCGGGCGGACCGCCGCCCGAGGAGCCCGACTCTGCGCGGGCCGGGCCCGTAGCGGGCGAACCCTCGGCCGCGCACGGCATCGGGCACGACGCCAGCGAGGGGGAAGCGGGCCGCCGTACCGCTCTGGCCCGACACCCGAACGGGCGTCACCTCGTCGCTCCCGGGGGGCGAGTCCGATGCCGTGCGCGGCGAACCGGCTGCCGCCCTACGGGCCGCGCCCGCGCAAAAGGCACAGCCCCCTCCGGGGACCACCGCCGAGCCGCCGCTTCTACTTCTTCTGGCCCAAAACACGACACAGAGCATCGGCGGAGTCGGCCGCAAGCCGCAGCCGGGTGCGCCACACCTCCGGGCGCTCGTACTGGGCCCGCTCCCAGGCGGCGCGCCCGCCGAGGGCGCCGATCTCCGGGGCGTAGAACTCCGCCGTCTCGAACTCCAGGCCCTCGGTGGCGACGTACGCCACCCGGCGCCGGTCCGCCCTGTAGACCAGGGCCGGCCACTCCAGGTCGGTGGCGTTCGTCTCCTCAACGGAGTGGGGGAGCACGGCCGCCGCGCCGTCTCGGGTGAGCCAGCAGGCCCCGGCGACGGCGTCCAGGCGCCGCCCCAGGGCGAGCGAGGCGGCGCGGTTCGTCGCCCCCTCCGCCACCCGCTGCACCGCCGGGTGGGTGGCGAAGGCCCGCCGGGTGCGGCCGAGGCAGACGTACCACGGCTGCGGGCGGCGGGCCGTCAGCCGCCCCGGCAGGGAGGCCAGCTCCTCCGGGAAGCGCCCCTCCCAGTGCAGCCAGCGGTCGAGGTCGCAGTAGAAGAACGCCCCGTGCCCGGCCTCGTAGGCCGTACGCAGGGCCAGCCGGCGGGCCGCCCCCACCCGGTCGTTCTTGCCCCCGATCACCTCGACGCCCCGGGCCGCCAGGCCGGCGCGCACGGCCGGGTGGGTGGCGTCCGTGACGGTGACGTAGACGGCGGCGTAGCGGCCCCCGGCCGGGGCCAGGGCGGCGCCCCGGCCTTCGAGCGCGGGGTGCATCCGGCCTTGGGGATCGTGCAGGGTGGCCAGCAGGGCGGGGAGGCGCTCGCTCATCCCGCGACGGCGCCGCCGGACGCGCCCGGCAGGCGCCCCCCGGCCAGCTCGGCGGCGCGCTGGCGCAGGGCGCGCAGGGCATCGCTGAAGTCCACCGGGTAGGCGCCCTCCGGGCGCAGCGCGGCCCACGGCGCGGGCAGCGCGCGCAGATTCTGCTGCGCCAGCTCCCAGATCTCGCTCAGCGGCGGCGTGCTCCCGGCCAGCACCTCGCCGTCGCGCATCACCGGCCGCAGCAGGCGCGTCCCTCCCGGCGGCGGGGACTCGCCGGCCAGCTGCATCACGTCCCGCTCGAACGCCCCGATGCGGTACAGCTCCTTGCGCCCCGGCCAGGTGCTCTTGTCCCCGGCCAGCTTGATCCGGGGGTGCTCGACGCCCTCCGCGTCGACGTAGGCCACCTCCTTGTACACCCCGCCCAGGGCGCCGCCCTCCACCTGGTGGGCGAGCGAGCCGGCGCCGACCCCGAGGGAGGTGCCGACCCCGTAGCCGTCGATCGGCGCCCCGTCCGCCACCAGGTCGGCGATGGTGAACTCGTCCATGTCCCCCGAGGCGAGGATGCGCGTCTCGGCCAGGCCGGCGCGGTCGAGCGCCGCGCGCACGTAGCGGCTGTCCGCCGCCAGATCGCCGCTGTCCAGGCGCACGGCGGCCAGGGAGTGGCCGAGGCGCTGCCGGGCGTCCGCGGCGACCTCGATCACGGTCGAGATGGCCCGCCGCACGTCGTAGGTGTCCAGCAGCACGGTGTAGCGGTTGTAGGTCTCGGCGACGGCCTCGAACGCCTCCCGCTCGTCGTCGAACAGCTGCACCAGGGCGTGGGGGATCGTCCCCGTCGCCGGCAGGCGGTAGCGCTCGGCGGCGGCGACGAAGGAGGTCGAAGCGCAGCCCCCGATGAAGGCCGAGCGGGCGACGGTGAAAGGGGCCTGGGCCCGCCGGAAGGCGAACTCGGCCACCCGGCGCCCGGCGGCGGCGGTCGTGATCCGCGCGGCCTTGGTCGCCAGCAGGGTGGAGAGGTTGACCGCCTGGAGCAGCCCCGACTCGACGATCAGGGACTCGATGAAGGGAGCGGAGACCCGCAGCAGGGGCTCGTGGGGGAAGGCGATGGAGCCCTCAGGCAGGGCCAGGATCTCCCCCGTGAAGCGCAGCCGGCGCAGCTCCTCGACGAACTCCGGGTCGTAGTCGCGCACCTGGCCGAGGTAGCGCAGGTCGCTCTCCGAGTAGCGGAAGCGGCGCACGAAGTCGAGCGCCGCTTCCAGCCCGGCGACGAGCATGTAGGCCCCGCCGAACGGCGCCTTGCGGGCGTAGAGATCGAACGTGGTCACCCCGTTGCGGCGCCGGCGCCAGGCGACGTAGGCCGCGTCCGGATGGTAGAGGTCGGTCAGCAGACCGGGGGAGAGCGGCGCGCCGCCCAGCATCTCCAGCATGACCCGGATTGTAGGCCACGCCTCAGGCGCCGCGGCGGCGGGCGGGCGGGCCGCTAGACGTTGGGCACGAAGGGGGCGATATCCGGGTCGTACCCGCCCACCTGATTCGTGCGCAGCACCCAGGCGGAGGCCCCGTGGTCGAGGAAGACGCCGGCCACGGCGCGGGCGGCGACGGAGGGCAGGAGCGTCCGCCAGGTGCGCACCGCCAGGGCCACGGTGCGCAGCGGCCGGTCGGTCAGGCTGGTGCCCAGGGTGGCCGTGCCCTGGTCCCAGTCCGCCCGGGCGGAGCCCAGGGGGAGCAGGGCCTTGCGCAGGCTCTGCCCCAGGGTCAGCAGGCGGTCCATGCGGGCCGCCCCTTCGGCGTCCTGCTCGCGCCAGGCCAGGATATCCGCCCGGGCGGTGACGGTCTGCTCGATGCGCTTGATCGCCCCGTAGAGGGCCTGGCTCGAATCCTGGGAGCAGTTGTTCGCCGGCGTGAGGTGGGTCCCGCCCCGGCCGTCGGCGATGCGGTAGCGGGCGGTCATCGTCTCCAGCTCGTAGATCAGCTGGGTCAGCGCCGAGCGGCGCACCGCCCCGAAGTTGAAGTCGTCCGTGAAGCAGTCCAGCTTGATCAGCACGTCCTGCACCGGGCGGGTGCCGAGCCAGCCGAACTGCCGGTCGCCGGTGTAGTGCGTCCAGTGCTGGGCCCCGGCGATGATGCCGTCCGTGTTGTGGATGTAGACCTGCTGGTAGACGATGTCGAAGACCAGTTCGCCGCTGAGCGGCTCGCGCTCCACCCGGGCGCTGCCGAAGGAGGTGTGGCCCCAGGCCAGGGGCGTCTTCGCCGACGGCTCCGGCTTGGGCCCGCCGATCAGCCCCCAGAGGTGCACCACCAGGGCGAAGTCCCCCTCCTGCCAGGACGCCAGCCCGGAGGCGGCCTCCGCCCCGTCCGGCAGCAGCAGGGTGTTGACGTACGTGCCCTTGGCGTCGTGCGCCTTCCAGGTCTTCGGCTTGAGGTACTCCCGCCCGGCCTGCGCCCCGATCACCGTCTCGCCGGGGTGCAGGCGGAGCAGGCCGCGGGGGGCCAGGGCCTGGACGACGAACGTCCCCCCGGCGTCCGGCGCGCCGTAGACGTACCAGCCGTCCGCGTTCGGCGGGGCGTCCTCGATCCCCTCCGCCGTCGACCGGCGGTGCCCGTTGGCGTCCGGGACGACCGGGGGCAGGGCGACCGCCTCCTCCGGGCCGTCGAACGCGCCCGAGGCGCGGTTGAAGTGCGCGACGCGGTAGCGGTCGCCCCCCGGCTGAACCGGACCGAGGAAGCGCACCAGGCCGTAGTAGCGTCCGGTGGTCTGCGCCGGCTCGTGCTGGGTGTAGAGGATCGCCGCGGGCGCGGCTCCGGGCGCCGGCGCGCCGGCGCCGGCCGCCCCGTCCCCCGCCGGGCGCTCGCCCTCGACCACCTGCACCGGGCCGACCAGGCGCACGATCATCTCGTCCGCGGGGAGCGAGCCGGCGAGCGACTCGAAGGGATTGACGAACGGCCAGTTGTTGACCCGCTGCGGCAGCACCACCCCCTTGGCGGCGTCCGCGAGGGCCCCCTTGTCGAAGATCACCTGGCGCGTCCCCGACCAGAAGCGGGCGTTGTGCATGGCCATCTGCGACCAGCGCAGGGGGACGACCTGCCCCACCAGATGCTCGTAGCCGGCGGCGGCCAGGTGCACCTCGAACAGGACGCCCTGCACCGCCTCGCGCTGCTCCGGGCGAGGCAGGATCAGCCGCCCCAGCCAGGGCGCCGCCGGTCGGTAGCGGGCCGGATCGGGGTGCTGACCGAGGGGATAGTACTGCGGGTGGTTGTAGGGCGCCTGCAAGAAGCGGAAGTAGCTGGTCTGGGGCGGGGACGCAGTCTGGGCCACGGTAGAGGTGTACCACGGACCGTGCTCACCCTCTACTCAGCCTCTACTCAGGTCGCCCGCCCCCGGTCGTCCCGGACGCCAACGGGCACCGCCGGTCGACGGCGGAGGGGATCGAGGACGCCCCGCCGAACGCGGACGGCTGGTACGTCTACGGCGC
>DATLLM010000478.1:0-4473 GCA_035537855.1 Chloroflexota bacterium
TCCTGGCGCACCTGCGGGCGCGCCACCCAGAGCCGCGCATCGTCATCTGGGACAACAGCCCGGCCCACAGCGGCGACCCGCTTCGCGCCTACCTCAAGACACCCGAGTTGCGGCTGCGCCTGGTGCGCCTGCCGGCCTACAACCCCGACTTCAACGCGGACGAGCATCTGTGGGGCTGGGTCCGGGAGGACGTCACGACGAACACCTGCTTCGGCACCGCCGCCAACGTCCGGGCGCACGTCGATCCCTTCTTCGCCGGCTTGGCGGCGCGCGCCGACGAGGTGATGCAGCGCTGCCGCACGGGCCTGCAGACCAAGGCGGACGCGCTCAACGCCGTCGAGACCGCGACGGCCATCCTCCCCGAGGCCCGCCATTCCATTCACGCCGATGCAGGTCCCACCGTAGGTTTGGTTTAGGCTCGGCGCGCGATGCCGGACGGCGAGACGCTCGCGGGCGAGCGCGTCGGGCCCCGGCCGGAGCCAGCGCCGGACCGGCTGAACACCTGGACGGTGCTCGACCTGCTGGCCACGACCCGGCGCTGGCGGGTGCGCGAGGCGTTCGTCGCCGGGCAGGCGGACGGCCTGGCCCGGGCCCTGATCGCCTGCCTCAACCGGGGGCAGGCGGCGCCCCCCTGGCTGCGCCGGGCGCTCCTCGCGTTTCTGCTCGAGGCGCTGTGGGAGCAGCCACCGCCGGCGACGGCCGCGGCGCAGGCGGCGTGGGACGCGACCGTCGAGGACCTCGTCCGGCGCTGGCGCGATCCGCCGTCCTGGCGCACCGGATCGGGCTGAGCGGAGGGCGCGGGCGCGCTCACTCCCCGAGCAGACGGTCGAGGATGTCCAGGCTGAGGTCGCCGAGCGTCTCCACCGTCGCCATCGCCTCGCCCGCCCGCGCGGCGCCGTCGCGCACGAGCTCGGCGACGTCCGCGTGGGCGCCGTCGCTCGCGGCGGCGGCGTAGGACTCGCTCAGCCGGCGCAGGCAGAGAGTCGCCGTCTCCAGCAGGTACTGCCGGAACACCGCTTCGCCGAGCGGCGCCCCGGCGGACGCCGCCGCCGGGGCCGCCGCCTCCTGGGCCGCCTGGACGGCGTGCCCGGCGAAAGCGACCGCCGCGTTCAGCACCGCCTCTTCGCCGAGGGCCGCCGTCGAACCGGACGTCGTCCCGTCGCCGTCGCTCTGACCTGCCGGCTGCTGATCTGATTCTGAACCGGACACGATGTCTCACCCCCAGGCTCGGGTCGCTGCCCGTGCGCCGCGCCGGCCCCCGCCGCCGCCGGGCGGCGGGGGCCGGCGCCTTCCTCCGGGCACCAAGGATACTCGTCTGGGTCTACAATCGCTCCCGTCGCCGTCGCCGGGGAACCGGCCGGCCGCCGGCAGAAGGGAGTTCCGGGCGATGCGAGGCGTGGTCTTCCTCGGAGACAGCCAGGTTGAGGTGCGGGATTTTCCGGACCCCGAGCCCGGTCCGGACGAGGTGGTGGTGGCGATGCGCGCCTCCGGCATCTGCGGCAGCGACTTGCGCCCCTACCGCGAGACGCGGCGCGAGCGCGACCCGGAGCGACTCGTCGTCTCCGGCCACGAGCCCTGCGGCGTGGTCGCCGCCACCGGCGCGCACGTCAAGGACTGGCAGCCGGGCGACCGGGTGATGATGCACCACTACGCCGGCTGCGGCGCCTGCAAGTACTGCCGCGTCGGCTACTCGCAGCTCTGCCTCGCCGGCCACAAGACGTACGGCTTCACCGCCAACGGGGGCAACGCGGACTACCTGCTCGCCCCGGCGAGCACGATGGTCGGCCTCCCGGACGCCCTGAGCTTCGTCGCCGGCGCCGCCGTCGCCTGCGGCACGGGCACCGCCTACATGGCCTTGAAGCGCCTCGACGTCTCCGGCCGGGACACCCTGGCCGTCTTCGGCCAGGGTCCGGTTGGACTGAGCGCCACGATGCTCGGCGCGGCTATGGGGGCGCGGGTGATCGCCGTCGACCTCGCCGCCGAGCGCCTCGCCCTCGCCCGGCGCCACGGCGCGGCCGAGACGGTGGACGCGAGCGCGCAGGACCCGGTGCGGGCCATCCTCGACCTGACTCACGGGGAGGGGGCGGACGCCACGCTCGACGCCACCGGGAACCCTGAGGCGCGGGTGAACGCCGTGCGCAGCGCGCGCGTCTTCGGCCGGGCCTGCCTGGTCGGCGAGGGCAATACGACCACGTTCGACGTCAGCCCGCAGATCATCCACAAGCAGCTGACCATCTACGGCTCGTGGACGTTCAGCACCGTCGGCATGGAGGAGTGCGCTCGCTTCGTCGTCGACCGCGCGGTGCCGCTGAACGAGCTGGTCACGGACAGCTTCAGCCTGGAGCAGGCGCCGCAGGCGTTCGGCCGCTTCGCCGCCGGTCAGACCGGCAAGTGCGTCTTCGTCTGGGACTGAGCGCGGCCGGACGCGGCCCGCAGTCCCGGCGCCGCCGGCCCGACCCCCGGCCCCAACCCCCCATCATCCGCCGCGAGGCAAGGAGGACCTGATGCCCAAGACGTACCGGCTGGGCGTGATCGGCTTCGCCCACATGCACATCAACGAGCTGATGCGCACGTTCGCCGAGGTGCCCGGCGTGGAGTGGGTGGCCTGCGCGGACACCACCCCGGCCCGCCCAGAGCTCGTCGAGGCCCGCTTCACCCGCGACTGGAACAAGCGCCACGCCCACGAGGTGATCGGCATCCCGCGCGTCTACGACGACTACCGGGAGATGCTGGACAAGGAGCGCTTCGATCTCGTCCTCTTCTGCCCGGAGAACTCCCGCCACGGCGAGGTGGCAGCGGCGATCGCCGCCCACGGCGCCCACCTGCTGACGGAGAAGCCGATGGCGGCGACGCTCCCCGAGGCGCTGGGGATGGCCCGCGCCGCCCGCACGGCGGAGCGCACCCTGGTCGTCAACTGGCCGTCCACCTGGTCGCCCGCGGTGCGCACCGCGCACCGGCTGGTGCAGGCGGGCGCCGTCGGCAACGTCTGGGAGGTGAAGTGGCGGGCCGGATCGCTCGGTCCGCTGTCCCACGGGTCGACCCACCCCGGGGTGGACGGCCAGGCGGTGGAGATGACCGACGCCCAGAAAGGCGCCACCTGGTGGCACAGCGCCGCCGCCGGGGGCGGGGCCTTGCTGGACTACACCTGCTACGGCGCCTGCCTCGCCCGCTACTACATCGGGCAGCCGGCGACCGCCGCCTACGGGATGAAGGCCAACCTGCTCACGCCGTACGGCGACGCCGAAGACAACGCGGTCATCACCGTGCGCTTCCCGAACGCGCTGGCCATCCTGGAGGCGACCTGGTCCTGCCCGGACCACGGGGTGCCGACGGGCCCCCTGATCTACGGCTCCGAGGGCACGATCGTGGTCGAGCGCTCGGGCGACCGGCAGGTGGTGACGGTGCGCCGCGGGCGGGGGAGCGAGCCGGAGGTGGTCGCGCCCGATCCCCTGCCCGAGGGGCGGGAGACGCTGGGCAAGGACGTGATCAACCACCTGACCACCGGCGAGCCGATGCACGAGACGCTGGGCCTGGACTTCAACCTGGACGCGATGGCGATCCTGGACGCCGGGATTCGCTCCGCAGCCAGCGGCAAGCTCGAGCTGGTGAACGACGTCCGCTGGTCGATCGGCTGAGGATCGGCTGAAAGGGCGGGCGCCTAGCGCTCGCCCACCGGCGCCTCCGCGGTGCTCTCGACCGCGGCGGCCGCCACGGCCTCCGGCAGCTCGCTCGAACGGCGGGCGGCGTCGCGGAACTGGATGCGGTACAGCTCGGCGTAGATCCCGTCGAGGGCGAGCAGCTCCGAGTGGGTGCCCCGCTCGGCCAGACGCCCGCCGGAGAAGACCAGGATCTGGTCGGCGGCCAGGATCGTGGAGAGGCGGTGGGCGATGACCACGCTGGTGCGCCCACGCATCAGCGGGCCGAGCGCCGCCTGGATCAGCGATTCGCTCGTGGAGTCCAGGGACGAGGTGGCCTCGTCCAGGATCAGGATGCGGGGGTCCTTCAGCACCGCCCGGGCGATGCTGATGCGCTGCTTCTCGCCCCCGGAGAGGCGGAAGCCGCGCTCGCCGACGATCGTCTCGTAGCCCTGGGGCAGCGAGTCGATCAGGTCGTGGATGTTCGCCGCCTTGCAGGCGGCGACGATCTCGTCGTCCGTCGCCTCGGGCCGGGCGTAGCGCAGGTTGGCCCGGATGGTGTCGTGGAAGAGGAAGCTCTCCTGGGTGACCACGCCGAACTGCGACGAGAGGGAGTCCAGAGTCAGGTCGCGCAGGTCGTGGCCGTCCAGGGTGACGCGCCCGGAGGAGGGATCGTAGAAGCGCGGGATGAGGTAGGTGGTGGTCGTCTTGCCGGCGCCGGAGGGGCCGACCAGCGCCACCAGCTGACCCGGCTCGATGGCGAAGGAGACGTCTTCGAGGGCCGGGCGCAGGGGCGCCGCCGGCTCCTCAGGCGCCGCGGGCGCGGCCGGCGCGGACG
>DATLLM010000479.1:0-3602 GCA_035537855.1 Chloroflexota bacterium
CCTCCGCCCCGCCCCCCGACGCTCACACCGGCCCGCCCCGAGTCACCTTCCAGACCCGGCCGGACCTGCCCACCCGGGTCGAGATCGTGGAGGACGGGCAGCCGGTGAGCCGGCTGCAGATCGTGCGCATCACGCTGCGCATCGGCGCAGCCGGCGTGCCGATGGACGGCATCGCGGACGTGTTCACCGAACCGGGGCACCGCAAGCGCGGGCTGGCCCGGCGGATGCTGGAGCGCACGATCGAGCATATGCGCGGCGGCGACGCCGCGCTGACCATGCTCTACGGCATCCCGGACTTCTACCACCGCTTCGGCTACACCACCACCGGGCCGGAGCACCGTCTCTATCTGACCCGCCTCGATCAGCCGGCGGCGCTACCCGCCGGCTGGTCGGCCCGTCCCCTCGTCGCCGGCGACGTTCCGGCCGTTCGCCATCTCTACGCCAGGGCGACGGCCGCCGTCTCCGGGGCGGCCTCCCGGGTCGAAGACGGCTGGATCTGGGCCCGCCTGGCGGGCGGCATCGCTCCCGGGCAGCCGGAGACGGACGGCTGGGAGGGCTGCCAGGTGCTCGTCTCGCCGGCCGGCGCGGTCGAAGCGTACATCTGGCGCGGGCGGGGCTTCTGGTACACCGACATGGTGCAGCGACGGCACCCGGAGGACCTCGCGCTGGCCGAGGCTGTCGCCGCCGGACCGGACGCGGCGCGCGCGGCGCTCGCCCGCTGCCGGCAGTGGGCCGCCGCCGCGGCGGCGGCCCGCGGCCGTCCCGTGCAGCGGGTGATCCTGGGTCTGACCCCCGAGGGGGAGGTCGCCCGCGCCGCCGCCCGCCAGGACGCCACGTTCGAGCAGGGCTTCGAGGCGACCGGCGGGTCGATGGCCCGGGTGCTGGACACCGGGCGCCTGCTGACCGCCCTGGCGCCCGAGCTGGCGCGTCGCGCCGCCGGCGCCGGATTCCCCCCGCTGACCCTCGCCTGCGAGACGGAGGAGAGCGCGGCCCGGGTCGCGCTCCGGCCGGAGCCGGCCGCGGGCGCGCCGCCGTCCGGTGCCGAGACGGTCGCGCTGCGCCTGCCCCAGACCGTCCTGGCCCGCCTGGCGCTCGGCGTCTACCCCCCGCTCGAGCTGCTCGCGGAGAGCGCCCCGGCGCTCGACGGGCGTCAGCGAGAGGTGCTGAGCGCCCTCTTCCCCCAGCGCCGGCCGCACATGTACTGGCTCGACCGCTACTAACACCGCCTGAAGGAGCAGCCCATGGCAAAGCACTACGGCGTCGGCATCGTCGGGCTCGACCACTGGTACGCCGGGATCGGCGCGGTCGACGACCTGCGCAAGAGCGAGCGCGCCAGGGTGGTGGCCATCGCCCACCGCGACGAGGAGAAGCTGCGCGAGTTCGCCGCCGAGCGGGGCATCCCGGTGGCGACCACGGACTACGCCGCCGTCGCCCCGCGCGACGACGTCGACATCGTGGTCACCGCCTGCACCACGGCGGAGAACGTCGAGCTGTGCCTCGACGCCGTCCGCCGGGGGAAGCACGTGGTCAGCGTCAAGCCCTTCGCCATGAACGTGGCGGACGCCGACCGGCTGGCCGCCGCGGTGCGCGAGGCGGGCGTGCTGTTCATGTCGTTCGACGCCCTCTACCGGCTCGCCCCCCAGATGCGGCAGTACAAGCAGTGGATCGACGAGGGGCGCATCGGCACCCCCATCTCGGCCACCATCATCCAGCGCGCCTCGCTGCGCGGGGCGAGCCAGGACTGGCCCGGCCGGGCGAACGACCGGACGTGGTGGCGTGACCCCTCCAAGGTGCCCGGCGGGGGCTGGATCGACCACGCCATCTACCAGGTGGATGCGCTGCGCTGGCTGCTGGACGACGAGGTCGCCCGGGTCAGCGGCGTCGCCAAGACCGTGTCCCATCCCGAGCTCCCCAGCGAGCTGGAGGACTTCGGGGTCAGCCTGTTCGAGTTCCGCAAGGGGGCCGTCGCCACCATCGAGGTCACCTGGACCGCCCCCGCCGCCGGCGGGCTGAGCCAGTGGCAGCTGGTGGGAACCGAAGGGCACATCGTGAACGACCCGACGCTGACCGGAAAGCTGGCCGTCTCCGGCAAGTTCGAGGGACCGGCGAACGGGGGCTGGACGCTCTTCTCCCCTCCCGGGCGCCGCTCCAGCGGCGGGCCGGTCGAGCACCTGATCGACTGCCTCGAGCGCGGCCAGACGCCCGTCGCGAGCGTCGCCGATTCCCGCGCCACGCTCGCCGCCTGCCTCGCCTTCTACGAGGCCGCCAGGTCCGGCTGCGCGGTGTCGCTCGACCCGCTACCGCGTTAGACAGGCCGAGCATGAAAGGGATCATCGTCGCCGGAGGCAAGGGGACGCGCCTGCGCCCGCTGACCTACACGGGCGCCAAGCAGCTCGTGCCGGTGGCGAACAAGCCGGTGCTCTTCTACGCCATCGAGGACCTGGTGGACGCCGGGATCGACGAGATCGGGATCGTCGTCCCGGCCGATCACCAGATGGCTCGCGATCAGATCATGGCGGCGGTCGGCGACGGCGCCCGCTGGGGGGCCCGGGTGACCTACATCCCTCAAGACGCCCCGCGGGGCATCGCCCACGCCGTCGCCATCTGCCGCGACTTCGTGCGCGGGGAGAAGTTCGTCGTCTTCCTCGGCGACAACTTCATCCGCGAGGGGATCACGCCCCAGGTGGACGCCTTCCGCACGGGGACGATGAACTGCATCCTGCTGCTGCACCGGGTGCCCAACCCCCAGGACCTGGGCGTCGCCGTCGTCCACAACGACCGCGTCGTCGAGCTGCAGGAGAAGCCCCGCGTCCCCAAGAGCGATCTGGGGATCGTCGGCATCTACTTCCTGGACAGCCACTTCTTCGAGGTCGCCGCGACCCTGCACCCCTCGGCCCGGGGCGAGCTGGAGATCACGGACGCCCTCTCCCGCCTGATCGAGACCGGATGCGACGTCCGCCCCCAGATGGTGGACGGCTACTGGATCGACACCGGGAAGCACCTGGACATGCTGGACGCCAACCGCCTCGTGCTGGACACCATCGAGGCCAGCATCGAGGGGGAGATCGACGGCGAGAGTCAGATCGTGGGGCGCGTCGTCGTCGAGCCGGGGGCGCGCATCGTGCGCAGCGTCGTCCGCGGGCCGGCGATCATCGGCAAGGGGGCCGAGCTGACGGACACCTTCATCGGGCCGTTCACCGCCGTCGGCGACGGCTGCCGCATCCGCGGCAGCGAGCTGGAGCACAGCATCGTGCTGGAGAACTCGGTGATCGAGGACATCGAGACGCGCATCGAGGACAGCCTCATCGGGCGCAACGTGCGCCTGACCCGCGCGACCACCCGGCCCCGGGCGCACCGCCTGCTCCTCGGCGACAACTCGCACGTCGCGCTCGCCTGAAGGCGGCGCCGGGGCACTATCACCCCAAGGTCACGACTCGGCGGGACGGGAAGCTCCTTATCCGCGGTTGCGTCCGCTGCGGGCGGCCGCCAGGGGGCCGCGAGGTCGCCGCGTCCACCCCCGCGAAGGCGTGGGCGAGGGACGGCCCTGGGGTTCCGCCCTGGCGCCTGGTCACCCACCGGTAGGCAGCGGACGGCCGGCGGGC
>DATLLM010000480.1:0-5014 GCA_035537855.1 Chloroflexota bacterium
GGGCGGGCAAGGCGGGCAAGGCGGGCAGGGCGTTGCGCGCCCGCGCCCACGCCTGCCGGGCGTCGTACGCCTCGTGCTCGGCCTGCCGGTAGGCGTGCAGGGCCTCGTCGTACGCCTGGGGATCGAACTCCCCGTTCAGGATGGCCCGCCGGATCCGCTGCAAGCGCAGCAGGGCCCGGGCGACGTTGCTCTCCGCCTCTGCCAGGCGCCGGCTGGTCTCGTCCCCGCTCATCTCGGTCTGTCCTCCGCCCTCTCCCACGATCGTAGCGCCGGCCCCGGCCGCGTGCTGTGACCCTTTCCCTCACCCTCGCCCTCGCCCTCGCTCTGCGAGCTACCCTGACGCCGGAGGCGGACGCATGGACGGTGACGCTGCACGAGACGACGAAGGGGACGCCGCGCCGGTGACCGCGCTGCTGCTCGCCTACTACCGCGCCCTGGAGTCGGGGGCGCCGCTCGCGCCCTTCTACGCCACGGACGCGGCGGCGGGCGATCTGGGCCCGGTGGTGAAGTTCGGGTCGGGAAAAGGCGAAGCGTTCCGGGGGTCGGCGGCCGTCACGGCCGAGGTCGTCCGGGTGGGCGCCGCGCTCAGCGCCAACCGGCTCGAATCGCGCGCCCTGACCGCCCGCCGCCGGGGCGACGTTGGCTGGTTCTCGGATCTGGTGTGGTGGAGCGGGGCCGACGGCGCCGGGGGTGACCGGACGGCGGCGCCCTTCGCCTCGCTCACCCGCTGGTCCGGCGTCTGCCTGCGCCTCCCGGAGGGCTGGAGACTGCTGCAGATGCACGTCTCCGAGGAGGTCTGAGGGCCACGCGCCCTCCTCCGGGCGGGCGACCGCACCTCCCGGCCGCCCCCTCGACCGGATGTTCTACAATCGCCCGGCATGGTCACGCCCCCCAGACAGCCGCCGCCGGCCGCCCGTTCGCCGAAAACGCCGCGCGCGCCGAAGCCGCCCCGGCGGCCGGCGGCGAGTGCGCCACCACCGGCAGCGCACCTCCCGGCGGCGGCGGCCCGGGCCATCGCCCTGCGGGCGCAGGGGTTCGGCGTCATGGCGGCGGGCGCCGCGCCGGTGGACGTGCTCGACCGGCTGGGGGCGATCCAGCTGGATTCGGTCAACGCCGTCGCCCGCAGCCAGGAGCTGGTGCCGGCCGCCCGGCTCGGCCCCTGCTCGCTCGCGGAGATGCTGCACGAGATCTACGCGCGGCGCCGCGGATTCGAGTACTGGGGCCACGCCGCCTCCTGGCTGCCGATGGCCGAGTACCGCTACTTCCTGCCCCGGATGGCCCACTACCGGGAGCGCCACCGGGACTACCGGGAGGAGCACGCCGTCCTGCTGGGCGAGATCCTGGCCCGCATCCGGGACGAAGGACCGCTCGGCGCGGCCGCGTTCGAGGACCCGCGCCCGGGGCGGGGCACGTGGTGGGACTGGAAGCCGGCCAAGCGGGCCCTCGAGGTGCTCTTCGCCGGCGGCGAGCTGAGCTGCGCCGGGCGCACGGCCGGCTTCGCCCGGCTCTACGATCTGACCGAGCGGGTGCTGCCCGCCGGGCTGGACACGTCGCTGCCGGACGCCCGGGAGACGGCCCGCCGGCTGCTGCGCCGGGCCATCGCCGCCCTCGGCGTCGCCACCGCCCTCGAAGCCGCCGACTACTTCCGGCTCACCCTGCGGGACTGCCGCCCGGCCCTGACCGACCTGCTCGACGCGGGGGAAGTCGTCCCGGTAGCGGTCGAGGGCTGGACGGCCGCCGCCCTGACCCTGCCGGCGGCCCTCGCCGGCCCGGAGGCTCCGCCGGCCCACCGCCCGGCCTTCCTCTCCCCGTTCGACAACCTGATCTGGGAGCGGGGTCGCACCGAGCGCCTGTTCGACTTCCACTTCCGCCTCGAGCTGTACACGCCCCAGGCCCGGCGCCCCTTCGGCTACTACGTCCTGCCCCTGCTCGCGGACGGCCGTCTGGCCGGACGGGCGGACGTCAAGCTCGTCCGCGGGCCGGCCGCCCGCCTGCGGGTGCACCGCCTGCGCCTGGAGGGCGCCACCCCCGGAGCCGCGGCGACCGCCGTCGCCGACCTGGCGGCGCACCTCGGCGCCGCCGGCGTGCTGCTGGAGCGGGTGGAGCCGGAGGGGGCGCTGGCGCCCCTGCGGCGCGCCCTGGCGGCGCACCTCCCGGTCGAAGCCCTCCCCTGCTGAGCGCCGGCAGGGCGCCTACGTGGCGAGCCGCATCGGCTGGCGCTGCCCGTAGCTCAGGCTGCGCCAGAGCCACTCCGCCGGGCCGTAGCGGAAGCGCCCGGCGTAGAGGTTGGCGCCGAGCACGAGCAGGGCGTAGACCACCGCCGAGACGGCGACGTCCTGCGCCGCGCCGGTCTGCCCGTAGAGGCCGAGCCCGAAGCCGTAGTAGGCCAGATTGAGCAGCAGCGAGCTGCTCAGGTAGCAGGTCAACGAGATCTGCCCCACCGGCGCCAGGCGCCCCAGGGCGGTCGCCACCACCCCCCCGCGCCGCAGCAGCAGGACGATCGTCCCCAGGTAGCCGAGCATCAGGATGGGGGCCCCGGCCGCCTGCACGGCCTCCCCCAGCCAGAGGGCCGTTGCCGACCCGCCCGCCGCCACGACGGTCAGGCTGGCGGAGACGGCGTTGAGGGGGAGCCCCAGCAGCAGCCCCCAGCGCCGCAGGGAGCGGAACAGGGGGAGATTGCCCTCGATGTCCGCGAACGCCCGGCGGCGCCCCAGGTACAGCCCGAGCAGGAGCATGGAGAGGACGTTGGGGAAGCCGAGCAGCAGCTGGCCGACCGCCTGGGTGAGCGCCGGCCCGATCCGGGCGGGGATGTCGTCCAGATAGGACGGCGTGCGGTAGGCGGCGTTCTCCGGCCCCAGCAGCCCGCCCCCCTGCGGCTCGGCCGGACCGCCCAGGGAAGTCAGCGCCCCCAGCAGGCTCATCACGACGGCCAGGGCGAGCAGGCCCACCGCCCAGCGGACGACGGTGGCCTGCGACCGCTCCCGGAAGCCGAGCAGCACGATCCCCAGGATGGCGTACAGGGTCAGGATGTCCCCCTCGAAGAGGAAGACGGCGTGGGCCACGCCGAACAGGAACAGGATCACGCAGCGGCGCCGGAAGAAGGCGTCGAAGTCCTGCCCCCGGCCCTCCGCCCGCTCCATCTGGATGGCGAAGCCCAGCCCGAAGAGCAGGGAGAAGAGGGAGTAGGACTTGGCCGTGAACAGGAAGGCCACGATCCAGGCCGCCACCCGGTCGGCGGTCGTCGGCGGGGGCGGCGGCCCGGCGAAAGCCTGGGCGTTGACCACCACAACGCCGAGCAGGGCGAAGCCCCGCAGCACGTCGACGGCGCCGATGCGCTGCCGGCGCGCGACCGGCTCGAGTCCGGTCGCCACCGGCGGCTGGTGCGTGGCGGTTTCCACCTCTCACTTATACCGGTCTGCCGGCAGACCGGGACGCCGGGCGGCGCCGTCCGCCGCCGCCCGCCAGGCGGGCGCTCAGCGCTTCCACTTGTCCAGCACCTGCTGCATCTGCCGCGCCCCGTCCGCCAGGGCATCGCGCACCGCCCGCTTGCCGGACATGGCGTCGTTGACCATCGCGGCGTGCAGCCCCTGGATCTCCGTCCCGCCCGGCGCCGGGATGCTGAACTTGCGGAAGCTCATCTCCTCGACGGAGAGCTTGAGGAAGGGGTCGTTCTGGAGGAACTCCGCGCTCTGGGCCGACTTGATCCGGATGGGGATGCGGTCGTAGCGCACGGCGAAGCGCAGGTTCTGCTCCTCGCCGGAGAGGAACTCCAGGAAGCGCCAGGCCGCGTCCGGGGACCTGGACTGGGTGGTGACGCAGAAGGAGTGGCAGCCTCCGTAGTTCGCCCGCTTGCCCCCTTTAGGCTGCGGCCAGGAGCCGAAGCCGAACTGCAGGTCCTTCGCCGAGAGGAAGACCGCCTCCTTGCGCGAGGAGAAGGCCTCGTAGACGTACGCCGCCCGGCCGGTGACGAAGGCGGTGCCCACCGGATTGTTCGTCGCCTGGCGCACGGCCTCGACCGCGTCCCAGCCGCCCTGCAGGTCGTGCAGCCGCTTCAGCCAGTCCAGAGCCTGGATCGCCGGCTCGGTGTTGATCGTGATCGTGTCCCCGTCCTTGTTCAGCGTCTCCCCGCCGAGCTGCCAGAAAGGGATCAGCCAGAGCGACTGGTTGCCCGTGCCCCAGAAAGGCCCCCAGCCGACCGTCGCCGGCGCGGCCCCCTCCGCCCGGTACAGGCGCCGCACGTGCTCCTCCATCTCCTCCCAGGTCTGCGCCGGGCGGGTGCTGCTCAGCCCGGCCGCTTGCAGCAGGGAGGTGCCGGCGTAGAGCACGCGCACGTCGGGCCCGAAGGGCATGGCGTACTGCTTGCCCTTGTAGGTCATGTCGTTGACGTGGGCCGGCCACAGGTCGGACGCCTTGACCACCCGCGACGCCTTGAGGTAGGGGTCCACCGCCAGGGCGACGCCGGTGGCCGCGAACTCCTGCATCTGCCAGCTCCCGGCCATCCCGATGTCCGGCGCCGATCCGGCCGCGGCCGCCGTCACCAGCTTCTGGAAGCGGTCGCCGACCACCACCTCGGGCACGTACTCGATGCCGGGGTACCTGGCCTTGAACTCGCTGACGAGCTGGGCGCCGAGATCGCTGTCGAAAGGGAACTGGCTGGTGTACCAGTGCACGATGCGGCCCTTCTCGCTCCCCGGCGCCGTCTCCGGCGCCCCGCCGCCGCCCGGCCCGCACGCCGCCAGCAGGGACGACGCCGCCGGGGGCGCCGCCGCCAGCAAGCGCCGCCGCGCCATCCCCGGCCCGCCGCCGGCCGCCCGCTCCTGCCCTTGCCGCATCATCACCTCCGGCCCGCGCCACCCCGCCGGCGACGCTCCCCGTCCCGCGCCGCCCGTCCGGCCCACCATAGCAAGGCGTACCATCCCGTGAACAGCGGGCCAGCCGGCAACGCCCGGGCGCCCGAGAGAGCACCGAGAGAGGCGTCCCCTATGAGCCAGGTCCTCGACGCGCCCGACACCGC
>DATLLM010000481.1:0-7381 GCA_035537855.1 Chloroflexota bacterium
GCTCGAACTTCTCCCAGCCCTCGTAGCTGCGCAGCGGGCCGGGGTTGGTGGCCAGGATGGCGCAGGCCTTGGCCGTGTCCATCGCGCTGCCCCCGCCGACGGCGACCACCAGGTCGCAGTCGGTGCTGCGGTACTGCTCCAGGGCCCGCTCGACGATCTCGATGCGGGGGTCCGGCTCGACCGAGTCGTAGACCTCGACGCCGAGTCCGGCGCCGGTGAGCGATTCGAGCACCGGCCCGGTCAGGCCGGCGCGCACGACGCCGGGGTCGGAGACGACCATCACCCGCTTCGCCCCCAGCGCCGCCGCCTGGGGCCCGATCTGCCCGGCGGCCCCGTCCGAGTAGATCACGCGGCTGGGGTTGTGGAAGGTCTGGGGCACCGTCCCCGGGCGCAGCGGCGCCTGCGGGGGCAGCGGCGGAGCCGGCAGCGGGGCGCCGGCGGCGCCGTTGGCGGTGGCCGTGCTGGCCGGGGTGGCCGTACCGGGCGACGTGGTGGTGGTCATGGACCGAGTGTATTGCCCGCACCCGGAAGGGGGCAACCCGCGGGCGCCGGCGGCGCGGCCGGGAGCGGTCGGGGAGACCCCGGGCCCGGCGGGCCCCGCCGGAAACGCGACGACCGCCGGGCACCCGTAGGCACCCGGCGGTCGTCGTCTCGGCTCTCGTGGCGCGGCCCGGCCGGCCGCTCGCGGCTACTTGCCGTGATTCGGCTTGACGCCGTGATTGGCCTTCTTGCTACGCCAGGAGAGGCGCTGCTTGTTGGCTTTCTTCCCACCACTTGGCATAACGCATCACCCTCCTTTCGCTCCGTCCGAGTATACCAGGTAGGCTCGAGGCCTCCCGGCGCGCACCCGCGGGCAACACGGCGCCGGCGGCGCCGGCAGCGCTCCAGAGCGAGACCGAGGGAGACCGAGGGAGACGGGGAGAGGACGCGATGGACTGGAGAGCGGCCCGCCGGCCGGAGACGCTGGCCCGGGCGACGCAGGCTGGCGTGCTCGTGGCCGGCGCGGGCGTCCTGCTGCTGCACCCCCTGCGTCCGGACTACGACCCGGCGCGGCGCTACCTGAGCGAGCTCGCCGTCGGGCCCTTCGCCCCGCTGATGGTGCTGGTCTTCCTCGCCCTCGGCGGGGCCCTGCTGGCGCTCGGGGGCGCCCTGGCCGGGACGGCCGGCGCCGGCGGCCTGCCCCGGACGCTGACCCTGCTCGGCGCCGGCCTGCTCGGGCTCTCCGGGGCGGGGATGGTGGTCACCGGGCTCTACCCGACGGACCTCAGCCTCCCCGGTACGGCGCCGACGCGCACGGGGGCGATCCACAACCGGGCGGCCGGGGTGGCCTTCCAGTCCGCCCTGGCGGCGATGGTCGTGCTGGGGGCCGGGCTGGGGAGCGACCCCCGCTGGCGCCCCCGGCGGCGCTGGCTCCTGCCGGCGGCGGCGCTGACCGGCGCCGCCCTGCTGGCCTTCGCCGCGCTCTACGTCGCCGCCCTGTGGGGGTGGCCGGGATGGCCCCAGCGGGCGCTGCTGGGGGCCATCCTGGCCTGGCTCTACCTCACCGCCCGGCGGCTGCGCGCCCTGTACCCGGCGGGGCCGGGGCGGGGCGCCGGGCGGGCGCCGGCTCAGGCGTCGGCGACGGACCCGTCGGCGAAGGTGTACTGATTGCGGAAGTCCGGCCGGTAGGGGTGCTTCGCCGCCTCGGCCTCGTCCAGCTCGACGCCCAGACCGGGGGCCTGCGGGAGCGCGGCGTAGCCGTCGGCCACCTCGCAGGCGGTCTTGACCACCTCGTAGCGCCACGCGCCGCCGAGGGGGTGCTCCTGGATGGTGCAGTTGGGGGTGCAGGCGTCGACGTGGAAGTTGGCCGCCGTCAGCACCTCGGACGAGGCCCCGTGGAGGGCCACCTCCAGGAACTTCACCTCGGCCATGGCGGCGATCTTCTTCGTCTCCAGGATGCCCCCGTCGTGGGAGACGTCCGGCTGGATGTAGGCGACGGCGCGCTGCTGGATCAGGTCGTTGAAGCCCCACTTGGTGAACAGGCGCTCGCCGGTGGCCAGGGGCACGGGGCTGCGCTCGGCCACCCAGGCCAGGGTGGCCAGGTCCTCCGGCTGGGTGATCTCCTCGATCCACATCGGGCGCGCCCCCTCCACCCGGCGGGCGAAGTCCACCGCCATGGTGGGCGTCAGCAGCCCGTGGGCGTCGATCAGGATGTCCACGTCCTCGCCGACCACCTCGCGCATGCGGTGGATGGCGGCCGCCCCCTCGCGCACGTCGCGGGTGGGGTTGACGACGTCGTCCTTGACGGTCAGGGGGCCGCACTTGATGGCGGTGTAGCCGAGCTTGACCAGCTCCTCGATGCGGCGCAGGCCGCCGTCGGAGTGGGGTGAGGCGTGGGAGTAGAGGCGGATGCGGTCGCGCGCCGCGCCCCCGAGGAGCTGCCAGACGGGGACGCCCAGGGCCTTGCCCTTGATGTCCCACAGGGCCATCTCGATGGCCGAGATGGCGGAGTTGAGCGCCGGACCGCCGCGCCAGCGGGGGTAGCGGTACATAGCCTGCCAGAGCCACTCGATGGCCAGCGGGTCCTTGCCCACCAGGAAGCGCTCGTGCTCCTCGATGGCGGCGACGATCGTCTGGGCCTTGCTCGTGACCGTCCCCTCGCCCAGGCCGGTCAGGCCGTCCTGATCGGTGTGGACCTTGACGAACACCCAGTTCCCCCCGCCGCTCTCGCCGACCGAGACGACGAACGTCTGCAACCCGGTAATCTTCATCGCTGTCCTCCGCCCTCCTCTGCTCGCGCCGAATGGTATCTTCGGGCGCCGGTGGAAATCGAGCGCGAGGCGACGGAACCTGGCCCAGACGCCGGCGGAGGGAGGCGGCGCCGGCTGCTGGCGGGAGCGGGCGCGCTCGGTCTGGCCGTGATCGCCCTGGGAGCAGACCGCCTCCCGGGGTGGGGGCTCTCCCTCGGCGGGCTGCGGGCGGAGGTGGGGCACCCCCCCGGCGCGGCGCCCGCCGGCGCCACCGGGCAGGAGCTCGCACCCGGGGGCGGCCCGACCCCGCTGGCCTCGCAGCGCTTCGCCTTCGCCACCCAGCCGGAGGCGGACGCCTTCGCCCAGAAGTCGGGCGTGCGCCTGCTGGCGCCGCGCTGGGTGCCGCCGGGCTTCGCCTCCGAGGGGGTCAACGTCACCCTGGGCCAGCTGTCGCCGGAGGCGGCCGCCGCCGCCGGGCGCCGGCAGCGGGTGGCGGCGACGCAGCGCTTCGCCGCCGCCGACGGGAACGGGCAGTTCACCCTGGTGCAGTCCGTGCCGCCGCCGCTGTTCGACCTGCTGAGTCAGTACCAGCGCACGGACGGCGAGCCGGTGCAGGTGAACGGCGTCGCCGCCCAGTACGGCGAGTTCCCCCAGGGGATGGTGCTCTACTGGCGGGAGCGCGGCGACCGGCGCAGCCTGGGGGTGATCGCCGATCCGCAGGCCTCGGCCCGCCTCACCCGGACGGACTGGGTGCGCTTCGCCGAGTCGCTGCAGTAGGCGGCGCCCGCCGCGCCCGGTGGTGTCCGCTCCCGGATCGTGATTGCGGTTTCGATTATGTGCATTAGCAAAAACGTGAGCAGCGCGCGTGGGAATGGGGCCGCCGCTCGAGGAGCCCGAGGAGCCCGAGGGGGACGCTTCGGCGCGTGGGCGGCCCACTGGGGGCGGCCGCCAGGGGGCCGCGAGGCCGCCCCGTCCACGGCCGGGAAGGCGCGGGTGACGGACGGCCGCGCGGTCTCGCCCGGGCGCTCGGACCGCCGGGACGTGGGCGGCGTCGGGCGGTGGCCCTGCGGGCGTGAGCTCGGCCGCCCACCGGTGGGCGACGCACGGCTGCGGGGGTTCGCCCGGGCGCATCGACCGCCGGGACGTGGGCGAGGCGCGGGCGGGGCCGTCCGGCCATGGACGGTGGCCCGGCCCTCGCGGGCGTCGAGCACGGGGGATCGCGGCCCCCTGGCGGCGGCCCGCAGCGGGCCCGCCCACGCGGAGAGTCGGACTCCTCGGCTCCTCGGCTCCCTGATTACCCGCTGCCGCGGCTCCTCGGCTCCCTGAATACCCGCTGCCGCATTAGAATTGAGCCGAAGGGGTACGAGAGAGAGCGATGGACCCGCTGCTGCTCGGGACGGCCAGCGCGTTCGGCCTGGCGGCCGCGGCCGGCCTGAACACGACGCTGCCGCTGCTGATCGTGGGCCTGCTGGCGCGCTTCGGGCTGCTCACCCTGGCCCCGCCGTTCGACGCCCTGTCCGGGGACGTCGTGCTGGGCGGGCTGGTGCTGCTGGCCGGGCTGGAGATCGTGGGCGACAAGGTGCCGGGGGCGGACTCGGTGGTGCAGCTGCTGCAGTGGCCGCTGGCCGCCGCCGCCGGGGCGATCCTGTTCGCCAGCCAGACGTCGGTCGTCTCCTGGGTCTCGCCGCAGCTGGCCATCCTGGTGGGCCTGCTGACCGCGGGGGCGGTGCACGGCGCGCGCACCGCCCTGCGCCCGGTGATCACCGGGGCCACGGTGGGCCTGGGCAACCCGGTGCAGTCCTTCGGCGAGGACGTCTACGCGGCCACGCTGGCCGGCACGGCCGTCCTCTTCCCGCTGCTCGGTCTGCTGCTGCTGCTGGCCCTGGCCGGGGCCGCGGTCTTCGCCGCCTACTGGACCTGGCGCCTGGGAGGCCGGCTGTGGCGGCGGGTGGCCGCCGTCCACTGAGGCCGAGGGGCTGCCGGGGGAAGGCTCAGAGGGCTCAGGCCGTCTGGGGCTGCGCGAGCCCGGCCCGGAAGGCCTGCACGGCTTCCGGCGAGGGCACGTCCCGCCCCTCCTCCATGTCCGTCAGGTGCACCCACAGGGTGATGTCCGAGCGGCCGGGCGCCCGCCGGGCGAGGGCCTCCCGCTGCCCGTCGTAGCTGGAGCGGGACAGGTCCGGCTCGTAGTCCAGGAACTGCCGGTTCCAAGCCTCGATCTCGGCCGGGGACCTGCCCTCCACCCGCTGCCGGACGTAGGCCTCGACGTCCGCGTCGCCCGAAGCCTGGCGCACGACGTCCGCGAACCGCTCGGAGTCGGTGTCCAGGAACCGGAACAGCTGGCGGTCCAGCCCGCAGTTGTACATGTACTCGCCGAGCGTCCCGGCCAGGTAGGCGCGGCACTTGTCCGTGGTGCGGGGGGCCATGACGACGCCGCCGAACGCCTCGAGGGCGCTGCGAGGGTACTCCTTGCTCAGGTCCATCGTGCCTCCTCCTCGGGGCCGGCCGGGCGGCGCCGCCCCGGAGGGCAGTCTACACCCCCCGCGGCGCCGCATCCGGCGGGGGCCCCGCCACCTCCACGCCGTGGCGGGCGAAGACCGCGGCCAGGCGCCCGGGATCGGGGGGGCCGCCGGCGTAGGCGGCGGCGAGGTCGACGAAGTAGCGCTCGAACCCGGCCGGCGACATCACCAGCAGCAGCCGGGCGGGGACGCTGCCGGGATTGGCGTAGGTGTGCAGCACGCCGCGGGGGACGAAGACGAAAGCCCCCGGGCCGGCCGGCGCCGTCTCCCCCTCGACGGTCAGGGCGAACTCCCCTTCGAGGACGTAGAAGGCCTCGTCCGTACCGCTGTGGCGGTGCGGCGGCGGCCCCGCGTAGCCCGGCGGGGCGGTGAACTCGGCGAGGGCGAAGGCGCCCCCGGTCTCCTCGGCGGCGACCTTGAGGGTCATCCGGTCTCCCGGGCGGACGGAGAAGCTGCGGCCGGCGCCGGGGGCGAGGACGGTGGCCCGGGCCGCTTCCGGGGGCGCTGGCGACGCTTGGGGTTCGGGTGGCACGGGTTCGCTCGCTCTCGCAGATGTCGGCCGGGGGGGATGGTACCGCGCGCAGCGGACCGGCAGGCGGCCCGGTGGCTCAGAGGGCGGGGGCGGCGCCCGGGGCCGGGGCCGCTGCCCCGCCGGCGCCCTTCAGCCCGCGCAGGCGGAAGGCCAGGACGAGCAGCAGGATGCCGAAGAGCAGGGCGTAGGCGGCGATCATCCAGAGCACGGCCAGGGCGCCGGCCCCGGGGAAGAAGATCAGCAGCAGGCCGAAGACGACGGACAGCGCCCCGGCCACGATGAGCATCCACTCCCCCTCGATCGCCTTGCGCAGCTCGATCGCGGCCAGGATCTCGAAGATCCCGGTGGCGATGGCCCAGGCGGCGATCAGGTAGAGCAGGGCCAGGGCGGTGACCCCGGGCCAGAGGAAGGTGGCGGCCCCTACGCCGATCCCCAGCAGGGCCTCGACCAGGAAGGGCCACCAGCGGCTCTGGGTGCGGATGGCGTTGATGGTGGCGCCGACGGCGAAGATTCCGTCGACCAGGGCGTAGGCCCCGAAGAGCAGCAACAGGACGGTCACGGTCACCCCCGGCCAGAAGAAGGCGAGGACGGCGAAGGCGATCGCCAGGGCCCCGCGCAGGGCCACCAACCACCAGGCCCGCGCCAGGTCCTCGATCAGCGCTGCGGGGGCTCCGACCATCACCTCTCCTTCTGTCGCGCTATCCCGCGCTCTCGCGCCCTGTCGCGCTCTCGCGCCACCTCCCCGGTGCGCCGCGCCGGGGAGGGTCTGAGGGACCGCTCCGCCCCCACTGTAGCACCGGCGGCGGGCCGCCCGAACGGTGGAGCAGAAGTTGCACGGTGGGCGCCGCCGGGGAGGCAACGGGAGCGCAACCGGGGCGCGCCGGGTGCTCAACCCCTACCGGGGAGGATGAGGATGTTGGGGTCGCCGGACGATGCCGCCGGCGACGCCGCCGCGACGACGCGGAGGGGAAGGAAGCGGGGACGGATGCACATGCCACTGCCCATGCCGGTGCCGGTGCCGGTGCCGGTGCCGGCACCGGTGAAGCTCTCGCAGGTGCCCCCGGAGCTGGCCGGCCCCGGGGGGCGCGTGCTGGTGATCGAAGACGACCCGGGCATCCGCGACCTGCTGACCGACGCCCTGCTGAGCGACGGCTACACCGTGACCGCGACCGAGTCCGCGCTCGGCGCCGCCACCCTGGTGCGCCGCCTGCTGCCGCGGGTGATCCTGCTCGACCTGGGGCTCCCCTACCGCTCCGGCGGGGCGCTGCTGCAGGACCTCAAGAGCGACCCGCAGACGGCCCCCATCCCGGTGCTGATCGTCTCCGCGCTGACCGAGACGCTGACCCCGGAGCGGCGGGCGATGGCCAGCGCCGTGATCGCCAAGCCGTTCAACCCGGAGGCGCTGCTCAACGCCGTGCGCCGCGCCTGCGACGCCGCGCCCAACTGAGGGCCACCTCGGGTTCCCCGGGTTCCCTGGGGACCCCGGGTTCCCTGGAGACCCCGGGGACCCCGGGGCCGGTCTGAGGGCCCGCGGCGTCCCGCGCCGCCCACGCCCAACGCCCAACTACCCGGACGCTCCGTCCGGGCCGGAATCGGTTTCGGGG
>DATLLM010000482.1:0-3540 GCA_035537855.1 Chloroflexota bacterium
AGCGAAGTCGCGAGCGGTTGCCGGGACGGTCCCGCGGTGCCCCATGCCTCTCTGGCGTGGTCGACGATGCCGTGCGCGGTGGGTCGATTGCCGGTCAGCGCCCGCGCATACTCGTGCTCTTCGGCTGCCGCCTACCCCCCTCCCGGCTCACGTTCGCGCCCCACTCGTCAACTTGCTCTCGTCCTGGTCGAACCGGACAATGGGCGGTGCGGCGAGACGAGGCCCTCGAAGGGAGAGACGTGAGCGAACCCAAGCGCTGCCTGATGATCGGCGCCGGCGGCATGGCCGGGTCCTGGCTGCGCGCCTTTCTGCCCCCGTTCCGCGAGCGGCTGGAGGTGGTGGCGCTGGTGGACGTGGACGCCACCGCGCTGGAACAGGGCGGCGACCTGCTCGGCCTCCCGGCGGCGCGGCGCTACGCCACGATGGCCGCGGCGTTCGACGAGGTCGAGGCGGACTGCTGCGTCGTCGTCGTCCCCCCGGCGCACCACCGCGAGGCGGTGGTGCGGGCCGCGGGGAGGGGGATGGCCATTCTGAGCGAGAAGCCGATCGCCGACACCTGGGAGGCGGCCCTCGACGTCTACCGCACGGTCACCCGCGCGGGGGTGAAGATGGCGGTGACCCAGAACTACCGCTACATCGTGCCCCAGCTCACCCTGCGCGGCGTCCTGCGCTCGGGCGAGCTGGGGCGGGTGAACTACGTGGTCGGGCGCTTCGCCGCCGACTACCGGCGATACGCCTCCTGGGGCAAGGTCTTCCGCCACGAGATCCCCCACGGGCTGCTGGTCGAGGGCTCGGTGCACCACTTCGACATGCTGCGCAACCTGGCCGGGGCAGACTGCGCCCGCCTCGCCGGCTGGGAGTGGAACCCGTCCTGGAGCACGTCCAGGGGCGACTTCAACGCCTACTACGTGATGGAGATGACCAACGGCGTGCGCGCCGCCTACGAGGGCTCGGGCACGGCCGCCGGAGAGCAGAATAGCTGGCACCAGGAGGCGTACCGCGCCGAGTGCGAGGGCGGCGCCGTCTCCGTCGGGCGCGACCGGATCGTGCGCATCAACCGCTTCACCCCGGGACAGGGGCTGCGCACGGAGGAGGTGCCGCCGGTGGCGACCCCTTTCGACGCCCTCCCGCGCTACTCCGGTCACGCCTACGTGGTGGACGCCTTCCTCACCTGGCTCGAAGGCGGCCCCGCGCCGGAGACGACTCTGGCGGACAATCTGCAGACCACGGCGATGCTCTTCGGGGCCATCGAGGCCTCGCGGCGCTCCGAGGTGCTCGACGTGCAGGCCTGGCTGCGGGCCGGCCTGACGGAGGAGCCCGCCCGGTAGTGGGCGTCTCCGTGCCGGCCGGCGCGGGGCGCTGATGCCGGCCTACCCCCTCTTTCTGCTGCTCGGCGCCGTCTCGGCCCTGTTCGTCGGCATGATCGACCCGATCATCGCCGTCTACTACGTGCAGGTGGTCGGCCTCGGCCCGTTGCAGCTCGTCCTGCTCGGCACGGTGGTTGAGGTCTCGCAGCTGCTCTTCGAGGTGCCGACGGGGGTGGTGGCCGACCTCTACAGCCGGCGACTCTCGGTGATCATCGGCGTGCTGCTGGTCGGCGCCTGCTTCGTCGTCCAGGGACTGGTCCCGGTGGTGGCGGCGATCGCCCTGGCGGAGGTGCTGCGGGGCATCGGCGCCACGTTCAACAGCGGCGCCCTCGAGGCCTGGATCGCGGACGAGATCGGCGAGGACCGGGCCGCCGGGGCGTACCTGCGCTACGCCCAGACGCGCCAGCTCGGCGCCCTCGCCGGCACGGTGGCCGGCGTCGCCCTCGCCGGGGTCGCCCTCGGCCTGCCGGTGCTGATCGGGGGCGTGGGGATGCTGGTCCTCGGCGTCTTCCTCGTCTTCGCCATGCCCGAGCGCAACTTCGTCTCATCCCGGCAGGACGACCGGGAGGGGGCCGGCGGCGGGCCGGAGGGGGCGCCGCCGCGGCGGCGCCGCCGGCTGGGCGGTCTGCGCGACGCCGCCGCGACCTTCTTGCGGGGTCTGGATGAGGTCCGCAGCCGGCCGCTGTTGGGGACGCTGATGGCGCTCTGGCTGGTGTTCGCCCTCTCCACCGAGGGGCTCGACCGCCTGTGGGAGGCGCACCTGCTGACCGGCTTCCAGTTCCCCACCGCCGGCGGGTTCAGCCCGGTGTTCTGGTTCGGGGCCATCAACGTCGCCTTCATGCTGCTCAGCGTCGGCGCGAACGAGGTCGCCCGGCGGCGGGTCGACCTGACCGACGACGCCGCCGTCGCCCGGTCCCTCTTCCTGATCAGCGTGCTGCGCATCGCCGGGGTCGTCCTGTTCGGACTGACGGTGGGGTTCGGCCTGGCCGTCTTCGGCTACATCACCACCGAGGTGATGCGGCGGGTGACGCAGCCCCTCTTCGTCGGCTGGGTGAACCGCCACGTCGAGCCCCGCACGCGGGCCACCCTGCTCTCCATGGGCGGCACGGTCGACGCCATCGGCCAGCTCACCGGGGGCCCGATGATCGGGCTGGTGGGCCAGCTGCTCTCCCTGCGGGCGGCGATGGTCGCGGTCGGCCTGACCCTCGTGCCGGCGCTGCCCCTGCTCAACCGGGCGCGGCGCCAGGCGGAGCAGGGCGCCGGGCAGAAAGCCGTCTAGCCGGTGGCGGTGGCTGTCCGCGCCCCGGCCCCGTAGACTTGCGAGAGCGGTTCCCGGGGGGGCGTGCCCGCCACAAGACCTCAGGAGCAGGAGCGTATGGCCGGCAGCATCCTGGTCGTCGAAGACGAAGAGAGCATCGTTGAGCTGGTGCGGCTGTACCTGACCAAAGAGGGGTTCCGGGTCAACGTGGCGCGGGACGGGCAGGAGGCGCTGGAGACGGCGCGGCGGCTGCCGCCGGACCTGGTGGTGCTCGACTTGATGCTCCCCCGGGTGGACGGCTGGGAGGTCTGCCGCCGGCTGCGCAAGGAGAGCAACGTCCCGGTCATCATGCTCACCGCCCGCGACGAAGACGTGGACAAGATCGTGGGCCTGGAGCTGGGCGCCGACGACTACATGACCAAGCCCTTCAACCCCCGCGAGCTCGTCGCCCGGATCAAGGCCGTCCTGCGCCGCGCCCAGGGGGGGCAGGACCCGGACGCCGCCATCGAGGTGGCCAACGTGCGCGTCGATCCCCAGCGCCGCGAGGTCACCGTCGGCGGGGCGCCGGTCGTCCTGCGCGGGCAGGAGTTCGAGCTGCTGCTCGCCCTGGTCCACCACGAGGGGCGGGTGATGACCCGCGATTCCCTCCTGCAGCAGGCTTGGGGCTACGACTACATGGGCGAGAGCCGCACGGTGGACGTGCACGTCGCCGCCCTGCGGGAGAAGCTCAAGGGCGCCACCGTGCAGATCCAGAGCGTCCGCGGGCTGGGCTACAAGCTGGTGGCGCAGGAGGGCGCCGAGGACGAGGCGGGGGCGGCCGGAGTCTCCTGAGGTGGGTCCCTCGCCCGACGCACCGCCGGAGCCGCCCGGGTCACCCCACTCGGCCCGGGCCCCCCGGGCCCCCCGGGCCGAGTG
>DATLLM010000483.1:0-2213 GCA_035537855.1 Chloroflexota bacterium
GCCGTGCCCGCCCCGGCGGGGGCGGCCGCCGGAGCCGCCGGGGCCTCCGCCGGGGCCTCCGCCGGGGCGGGCACGGCGACGAAGTAGAGCACGGCGAAGACGAGGCCGACGGCGCCCAGGACGGCGCAGCCGGCGCGCCAGCCGCCGAACACGGTGGCGGCGCCCACCAGCAGCGGGGCGAGCACCTTGCCGATGTCCCCGGCGAAGTTGAGGGTGCCGATGGCGGCGCCGCGGCGCCCGCCGTCGTAGAGGCGGGAGACGAGGGCGGTGGCCACGGGGTGCTGGATGTTGCCCCCCAGACCGGCCAGCAGGGCGAGCACGAGCAGGGACCAGAAGCCGGTGGCCAGGGCCATGGCCACCAGGCCGACGCCGACGGTGCCGGTGCCCAGGGCGAGGAGGGCGTGCTCGCCGAAGCGCTCGGCGGCCATCCCGGCCGGCACCTGGAAGAGGGACGAGCTGCCGGCGAAGACGGTCTTGACCAGCCCCACCTGGGCGTAGGTCAGGGCCAGATCGGCGGCCATCAGGGGCAGCAGCGGGTAGAGGCCGGTGAACAGGGCGTCGCTGACGACGTGCATCACGGCGCAGGCGCCGAGCTGCCAGCGGGGCCCCGCCCAGGCGGCGCTGCGCAGGCGGCGGCGGGACGTCCTGACGGTGGCCGTGGTGTTCGCTCCTGCGCCGGGGTCCGGCGGTGGGCCGGGTGCGCCGGACCGGAAGGCAGTATACGGGGGCCGTCCGGCGGCCCCCGCCGGGCGCGCCCGGGCCGTCCGGCGGGGAGGCCTCCGGGGCAGCGGCGGAAACGGACAGGGAGTACACTCACGTCCCGGGATGGGTCGGCGGTGACCGTGACCGTGCTGAGCCGGCGCTGGGCGCGCCCCGGGGGGGTCACCGGGAGGTGGCGGTGGCTGGCGCCGGCCGCGCTGGCCGCGCTCGCCGTGCTGGCGGCGCTCGGGCTGGCGGGCTGCGACGCCACCCGGGCGGCCCCGCCGGGCGCCGCCGAGGCGGCGGCGGGCAGCCCCGAGGCCGCGCGCGTCGCCCGGGACGCCACCTGGTCGCCGGGGCAGCTGCAGGCCCACTTCGCCAAGCACGGCCGGGAGGGCGGGCACGCCACGGCGCAGGCCTACGACGCCAGCGCCCGGGAGACGATCCGCAGCGGCCGGGAGTTCGGGTACGTCGACCGCACCGCCCACGCCCGCCGCCGGGGGTACTACGACCCGCCGACCAACCGCTTCACGAGCGTGACCGAGGACGGCAAGCGGATCACGACCCACTTCCAGCCGGACACCGGCGAGCGCTACGTGCGCGGGCTGGTGGAGTCCACCTACCGATGACCCGCCCGGGCGGGGAGCAGGCGGCGTCCCCGGCGCCGCCGGAAGACGAGACGCCGGGGGCCGCCGGGCCGGTGCTGAGCGGCCCGGCCGGGCCGGTGCTGGCGCGGCTCTTCGCCGCCCGGGGGCTGCCGGCGGGCGCCTGGTGGCCCTTCCTCGTCCAGGAGGAGGGGAAGGCCCTCCCCGGCGGGCTGGAATCGCTCAGCGGCTTCGTGCTGACCCGCGCCGGCGACGTCTACGGCTGGTGGCTGGACTGGGACGCCGGCGCCCCGGGGGGCGGGGACTACGTCTTCGACCGCTGGTGGCCGGTGGCCCGTCCGGGCCGGGCCTTCGCCACGGACGCGGAGTACCGGCGGGCGCGGCGGGGGCTGGGGCTGGCATAACTGCCCCGTCCCGGGGCGCCAGAGGGAGCGCCGCGGGGGCCCACGAGGAGGACTGCCAGATGACCGCTCAGGCGACCCGCGCGAAGACGCCGCCCCCGCCGGTGCTGAACCCCGAGCAGTTGAAGAGCTCCATCGAGGAGATCAAGGCGGCCGGCGGCGCGCCCCCCTGGAACCGCATCCTGGTGCGGAACGACCGCTCGACGGTGACCTTCATCTATCAGCTCCCGGGGACGAAGAACGACCACCACTACCACCTGGAGGACGAGTGGTGGTTCGTCGCCGAGGGGGAGCTGGCCTGGGAGATGGAGGGGGCCGACGAGCCGATCTACGTCAAGGCGGGGGACTTCGTCTTCGCCCCGGCCAACCGCTACCACCTGATCCACGTGCTCGGCGACCAGCCGGCCATCCGGATCGGCTTCAGCTACACCGGCGAGGGGCACCGCCACGACCGGCAGGACCCGCCGCCCCCGGCCGTGCTCGGGCACGGCAACCTCCCCCCGCGCTG
>DATLLM010000484.1:0-4550 GCA_035537855.1 Chloroflexota bacterium
CCCCCCAGATGAGCCGTCGCCGGCTGCCCGTCCTCATCCCGCCGCTCCTCCTCGCCGCCGCGCCTCGAGGCGCGGCCCCGGGCCAGGGTAATCGTTTACTCCGGCGGCGGGCAACCGCTCCCGGCGAGCCCGGGACGGCGGCGGCGTAGAATCGGGGCGATGGCCACCGCACCCCCACGCCCGGCCGCCCGCGCCCGGCCGGCCAGCGGCGCCCCCCGGCGGGGGGGCCTGCTGATCGTCCTGCTCGTCCTCGGGGTCAGCCTGCTGGTGATCGCCCCCCTGGTGCTGTCCAGCATGCGCCAGGAGGTGCTGTCCATCCGGGAGTCCCCCGCGGTGACGGTGTCGATCGTGGCCGGCGATTCCGGCTACACCCCGGCGGAGATCGTCGTCCCCGCCGGCGCCAACGTGCGCATCGACTTCACCAACGGCGACCCGGCGGCGCCCCACGACCTGCAGACGTTCGGCCAGCGCCGCGACGTGCGCGTCCTGGCCTGGCCGGGGGAGTCGCGCTCCACCGTCTTCAAGGCCAGCGACCGGCCGGGGCGCTACACCTTCCTCAGCACCATCCGCGGCCAGGCTGAGGCGGGCTTCGCCGGCACCATCGTGGTGCGGTGAGCGGCGCCGCGGCGCCCGCCGGGACCAACCCGGCGGGCGCGGTCACCACCGTGCTCGGCCCGGTGGCGCCGGCCGACCTGGGGCTCGTGCTGCCCCACGAGCACCTGCTGTGCGACCTGCGGGCCCTGTGGCACCCGCCCCCGCAGACGCGCCCCGACCTGCTCGCCCTGGTCGACGCCGATCCCACCCCGACCGACCGCGGCCCGCTGGCCTCCGACCCCTACGTCTGCCGCCCCAATCTGCTGCTGGACGACCCGCAGCGCAGCGTGGCCGAGCTCGCCCACTTCCGCGCCGCCGGCGGGGGGGCCCTGATCGAGCTGACCTCCCTCGGCCTCGGTCCCCGGCCGGCCGGCCTGCGCCGGATCTCGGCCGCCAGCGGCGTACACGTCGTCGCCGGCTGCGGCTGGTACCGGGAGTCGACCGACCCGCCCGGCCTGCGCGAGGCCCCCGAGGCGGCCCTGGCCGAGTCCCTGCTGGCGACGGCGACGGCGGGCTTTCCGGGCAGCGGCGGGGTGCGCCCGGGGATCATCGGGGAGATCGGCACCGGCGACCCGATCCACGCCCACGAGGTCAAGGCCCTGCGCGCGGCCGCCGCCGTGCAGCGCGCCACCGGGCTGGCCATCGCCGTGCACCTCGCCCTGTGGGGGCGCCAGGGCGGGCGCGTGCTGGACATCCTGGAGGCGGCCGGGGTCGACCCGCGGCGGGTGTACCTCTGCCACCTCGGCGAGCAGCCCGCGGCGCTCGACTACCAGCGGTCGCTGCTCGACCGGGGCGCGTGGATCGGCTTCGACACGTTCGGCGCCGAGTACGCCCTGGATTCGGTCGCCGCCCCCGCCGGCGCGGCGCCGCCGTACCCCCACCCCGGGCCGCGCCTGGCGACGGACGAGGAGCGCCTGGGCGGCGTGCTGCGCCTGCTCGAGGCCGGCTACGCCGGGCAGCTGCTGCTCTCCCAGGACGTGTGCGAGCGCCTGCAGCTGCGCGCCTACGGCGGCACGGGCTACGCCCACCTGCTGACCACCGTGCGCCCCCGGCTGCGCCGGGCCGGGGTGGACGAGCCAACCCTGGAGCGCCTCTTCCGGGAGAATCCGCTGCGCCTGCTGACCGGCGCCTGAGCGCGCCCGCGGGCGCGGCGGGCGGGCGCGGGGCCGGGCGCCGGGTCAGGCCAGGCGGGAGCGGGTGGAGACGTCCGGCACTTCCGGCGGCGCGTCCGGCAGCACCGGGTCGGCCTCCGGCAGCGGGGCGGCCGGGAGGGCCGGCCCGGTGATGCGCTTGAGGTCGTCCGTGCGCGCCTGCACCTCACCCTGCAGCTGGCCGATGGTGCGCTCGCGCTCCTGGAGCTGGCCGCGCAGCCGGCGGTGGGCGACCATCCCCCGCAGCCGGCCGGGGAGGGTGACCAGGAAGCCGATCAGCAGGCCGAGCACCGCCGGGACGACGGCCACCGCCCACAGCGGGACCCCGTTCACGAACCAGCCGAAGTAGCTGAGGTCGACGGGGCGGCTGTTCTGGGCCCCGAAGGTCCACAGCAGCGCCACCAGCACGGCCCCGACGAGCACCCAGAACCACGCCATCGTCATACCCCCCTGCGACAGGAACAGCATACCCGGTGACCGCCCCCGGTGACCGCCCCCGGGACGGCGCTCCGCCCCGGGCCGTACACTTGGGGACCAGCATCAGAGGGAGCGGAACGGCAGGCATGGGCAACGGGGAGCGCCGGGCGGACGGGAGCAGCGGCTACAACATCGGCGTCGTGGGGGCCACCGGCCTGGTCGGGCAGGAGTTCCTGCGCATCCTGGAGGCGGGGGAGCGCCCGGACCTGCCGCTCGGCGCGCTGCGCCTGTTCGCGTCCGAGCGCAGCGCCGGGCGGGAGATCGTCGTCCGGGGGCGGCGCTACACCGTCGAGGCGGGGCGCCCCGACCCGGCCCTCTACGAGGGGCTGGACTTCGTGCTCACCGCGGTCGGGGACGACGAAGCGCGGGACTACGCCCCGGCCGTCGCCGCCGCCGGGGCCCTCGACGTGGACAAGTCCAACGCCTGGCGGATGGACCCCAACGTGCCCCTGGTGGTGCCCGAGGTGAATCCCGAAGCGGCCCGCGACCACCGGGGGATCATCGCCGGCCCGAACTGCTCAACCACCCAGATGGTGGTCGCCCTGTGGCCCCTGCACCGGGTCAACCCCATCCGGCGGATCATCGTCGACAGCTACCAGGCCGTCTCCGGCACGGGCAAGGCCGCCGTCGAGGAGCTGCAGCGCCAGGCGGCCGACCTGCTGGCCGGGCGCACGCCCCAGGCGGCCGAGTACCCCCACCAGATCGCCCACAACGTCATCCCGGAGATCGGCAGCCTGAAGGCGGACGACCTGTACAGCGAAGAGCTGAAGATGATCCTGGAGACGCGCAAGATCTTCGGCGCCGCCGACCTGCCGATCAGCGCCACCTGCGTCCGCGTGCCGGTGATGACCGGGCACGCCGAGGCGGTGCACGTGGAGTTCGAGCGGCCCATGTCCCCGGACGAGGCGCGGGCGCTGCTCGGCGCCGCCCCGGGCGTGGTGGTGGCGGACGAGCCGGCCCGCTCGCACTACCCGATGCCGCTCGCCGCCGCCGGCCAGGACCCGGTCTACGTCGGGCGCATCCGGCGCGACCCCTCCCACCCCCGCGGGCTGGCCATGTGGATCGTCGCCGACAACCTGCGCAAGGGCGCCGCCCTGAACGCCGTGCAGGTCTTCGAGCTGGTCGCCCGCAACGGCTGGCAGCAGGGCGCCCGCGGCGCCGGCTCGGCCGCCGCCTGAGCCTCGGGCGTCCCCGGGAGTCCCAGGCGCGCCCCGAGAGCACGGGCGGCGCCACCCCCGACGGCGGCGGAATTCCGGCCGAGGGGCGCGAAACCCCTTGACTCGGGGGCGCGGCCGCCCTAGAGTCGGAGTCAGCGGGGGCAAGCAAGCACCACCTCCGCGAGCGATCCAGAGGCAAGGGATCGCGAGCCATCGAGAAGGGTGAGCGATTGGTCTCCTCGGTGGTGTCGCAGGCCGGAAGGCCTGCGGCGACCGGACGCGCGGACGGCAGTTGCGCGTCGGGGAGTCCGGGCCGGCTGTAAGGCTTAAAGCGTCGACTGCTGACGGCGCCACGGTTCGGGCGCAGGGATGACCCTGAGGGGCCGCAAGGTTTCTCAGGGTTCTCTGTTTTCGGGGGGTCAAGCTGGGACTATCCGGGGAAGACGTGCTCCTGCTCGGCGTGGGCGACACGCACGGCGACCTCGACCCCCTCTTCGCCGTCGCCGCCCGGGAGCCGTCCGCCCGGGCGATGCTGCAGGTGGGCGATCTGACCGCGGGCAAGCCGGGACGGGAGGCCCGCCAGGACGACGATCCGGACCGCCTCGCGGCGCTGCCCCTGCCGCTGGTCTGGGTGCACGGCAACCACGAGCTGTGGCCCCGCCTGGGCTTCGACCCGCAGACCGGCGAGCGGCGCCCCACCGGCGACGGCGCCGCCCTGCCCGGGCGGCACCTCTGGCCGGGGGACGTCTACACCGTCCCCGGGACGGACGTCCGCGTCGCCGGCCTGGGCGGAAACTTCGCCCCCAACTGGTACGAGCGGGAGAAGCCCTTCCCCGCCGACCGCGTGCGGCACTTCAACGCCGCCGAGGTCGCCGCCGTCGAGCGTCTGGGGGCGCCCGGGGGGCCCGGCCCCGTCGCCGTCCTGCTGCTCCACGAGGCCTTCCGCGGCCAGGCCGCCGGGCGCCTGGGGGCGATGGGCGTCCCGGCGCTGGCCACCCTGGTGCGCCGCCTGGGTCCGGCGGTCTGCCTGACCGGCCACCACCACGTCTTCGCCGTCGCCGAGCACGGCCCGACGCTCGCCCTCGCCCTCCCCCGCGCCCAGGAGGGGTACGTCCGCCTGCGCTTCACCCCCGGCGGGGAGCGCCTGGGCTGGGAGCGGGTGGCCCTCTAG
>DATLLM010000485.1:0-7092 GCA_035537855.1 Chloroflexota bacterium
GCGGCGCCCTGGGTGCGCCGGGCCCGCCCGCGGCGACCCGCCCGCCCGTCCGGCGGGCCGTCGGCGATGCGGATCTCGATCTGCCCCGACTCCAGCCGGGTCAGGGCCCGCTCCAGGCGGCCCGGGAGGGTCACCAGCGAGCGCCCGCTCTGCGTCAGCTGGTCGAGCACCTGCTGCGCCGTCTGCCCGGCGCCGTCGCCGGAGAGGCCGAGGAAGCGCCGGGCGTAGGGGGCCGCGACGTCGATGAGGTTGAGGTCCGGGGCGAGCCCGGTGGCGACCCCGGCGAGCGTGCCGACGGCCTTGCCGGTGAAGGCGAACGCGGCGGGGACGCGGAAGGGCTGGCTGTAGAGCAGGTCCTCGAGCTCGGAGGCGACGGCCGAGAAGTCCAGGTCGCGGACTTCGCCCAGGCGCATTCCGCTGTACTGCTCGAGCAGCATGGCGATGCCGCGCTGGATCGCCGCCATGTTCGCGCCGGGGCCGATGAAGCCGAGGCGCTGGAGGGCGTTCGCCATCGTCTCGGCGTTGCCGGTCAGGAAGCCCAGGAAGACGCCCTTGAAAGCCTCCTTCATGCTGCGGGTCAGCGTGCCCACCATCCCGAAGTCGACGAAGGCGACGATCGGGCCGGTTTCCGGGGTGCCGGCCTGGACGAAGATGTTGCCCGGGTGGGGGTCGGCGTGGAAGAAGCCCACCTCGAAGAACTGGTAGAGGTAGGCTTCCACCGTGCGCCGGGCGACCTCGCTGCGGTCGACGCCCGCCGCTTCGAGGGCGGCGTAGTCGTTGATCTTGATCCCCTCGACCCACTCCAGCACGAGCACGCGGCGGGCGACGTAGCCCTCGTACACGCGGGGGATGAAGACCGCTGGCCGGTCCTGAAAGAGCTCCCGGAAGCGGGCGGCGTGGGCGGCCTCCGCGGTGTAGTCGATCTCCTCGAAGATGCTGCGCCGGAACTCCCGGTAGAAGCCCATCAGGTCGAGCACTTCGGTGGTGTCCACGAAGAGGGAGAGCACCCAGATGACGAACCGGATGGTGCTCAGGTCGGTGCGCACGAGCTGCTCGATGTTGGGGCGCTGCACCTTGACCGCAACCGTCTCCCCGGTGGCGGCGAGCACGGCCCGGTGCACCTGGCCGAGCGACGCCGCGGCGGTGGCCTCGCGGTCGAAGGAGGAGAAGAGCGCGTCCAGCGGCTGGCCCAGCTCGCGCTCGATCGAGGCGACCACGTGGCTGTAGGGCGCGGGCGGGACCTCGTCCTGGAGCGAGCCGAGCACCTTGAGCGCCCGCTCCGGCAGGAGATCGGCGCGCGCGCTGAGGAACTGCCCCATCTTGATCATCAGCACGCCGAGCTGGAGGGCCGTCTGGCGGTAGGCCACGAGCACGGCGATCAGGGCGTCTTCGTTGGGGCGCACGTCCAGGTCGCCGCGGGCGGGCCCGGCGCACCCAGGGCGCCGCCGTCCCGCTCGGCGGCGCCTCCTGGGCGCTGATGGTCGCCGCCGCCCTCGCCGGGGGGGTGGTGCTGCTGCTGAACCAGCTCCTCCTCCCCGGCTGGTTCTGCCTCGGCCTGGCCGCCCTCACCCTCTTGCTGCTCACCCTCCGGCGCTGACCGGGGTGGGGAGCGGCGCCCCGGCGGCGATGCGCGCCATGGCGTCCTTCAGGATGTCCCGGCGGCCCGGCCTGGGGCCGCTGCGGAACGTGGCGATGTACTCGGCGAAGGACCACTGCTGGTCGAGGAACTCGGTGGTGGCGGCGCGGCCGGCCTCGTAGAGCTGGCGCTTGGTCGCCTCGGAGAGGGCGAAGTCCGTGCCGGAGGCGCTCCCCGTCGGTACGCCGATGGTGCGGGCGTACGTCTCGCTGTCCAGGTAGAGGCGGTCGTGCGCCGCGAGCATGGTCTGGACCAGGGTCAGGGCGTAGCTCAGCAGGCGCCCCGTGTTCGGGGGCAGCGGCACCGGCAGGCTGAGGCCCCCGCCGTCGCGCGCCTCGGGCGAGACCAGGCGCAGCCCGAACGTCGGCCAGTCCGGCAGCTCGGGGGTGTCGAAGAGCCAGACGGGGAAGTTGCTGAGCATGCCGCCGTCGACGAGCGTCAGCTGCTGCTTGCCGTCCGGGTGCTTCCAGCGCACGGGGGAGAAGAAGAACGGGATGCTCATGCTCATCCGCACCGCCTCCGCCACCGGCAGGTCGTCCGGCTCGACCCCCAGGACGGCCTTCGCGTCCATGGGCAGGCGCAGCAGGCGGCGGTTGGTGACGTCGGACACGATCACCTGCACCTTGTGGCGGTAGCGCGGGTCGGGAGACTTCCCGTCCTCGTAGCGCAGCTGGCGGAAGGTGGTCACGCCCTTGGCGGCGAGCTTCTCGCGCATCAGCTCGAGGAAGAAGTCGCCCCGGTAGATGCCCTGGTGGCGGAGGACGGAGGCGCCCCACCCCAGCCAGCGCCCGCCGATCAGGGCCAGCCGCGCTTCGGGGTGGGGGTCGGTGATGCGGCTGAAGTCCAGATCGAAGATGATGTCGCGGACCTCGGCGGCCGTGTACCCGGCGGCGATCAGGGTGGCGACGATCGCCCCGGCTGAGGTGCCGGCCAGGTTCTGCACCCGGTAGCCACGCGCCTCGAGGACGGCGTACGCGCCGACGAGTCCGATGCCGAGGACGCCACCGCCCTCGCACACCAGGTCGATCCACTTGGTCTGCTCCCAGTCGGCGGCGGCGCGGGCCGCTCGCTCGAGCTGCTCGGTCGAGCGGTTCCCCGCTTCCGCCGGCGATCCGGACATCGCATCACCCCTTCGCGTCCGCCGGCCGGCCGAACCGGCGTCTGCGCCTGAGCAGCGGCGGCACCTGTTCTACGCACGGCGCGCCCAAGGCGGCGCGATCGCGCGCCCGCCGGGCGACGGCGCCGGCGTAGGTCATAATCCGCAGCGCAAACACGCGCCGGGGTCGGAGGGGAAGAGCGGGATATGACGACGGGTCGTTCGGACGAGGTCATCGACGCCAACGGGCTGCGCCTGCCGGGGCGCTTCACGCCGGACCGGGCCCTCGCCCAGTTCCGCGCCGAGCCGGGCGGGCGCTACGTGCTGGCCGACCTGGAGGGCCCCGGCTGCATCCGCCACCTGTGGATGACCACCCGGGCGCTCCCCGGGATCAACCGCTCCATGATCCTGCGCCTCTACTGGGACGGGGCGACCGTTCCGGCCGTCGAGGCGCCCCTTGGCGACTTCTTCGGGATGTGCCACGGCGTCGGCTACTACCCCATCAACAACCAGTTCCTCTCGGTGCAGGACCAGTCCGGGTACAACGCCTACTTCGCCATGCCGTTCGAGCGCGGGGCGCGCCTCGAGCTGGAAGTCGCCCCCGACGCCCCGGCGCGGCCGCTGTACTACCACGTGGACTGGCACCGCTACCGGCCGGGCGCGCTGCGCGAGCCGCTGCGGTTCCACGCGGCGTGGCGGCGGGAGAACCCGACCCAGGCCTACGGCGAGGAGTACCTCGTCCTGGACGCCGTCGGGCGGGGGCGCCTGCTGGGCTTCGTCTACGGCGTCCGCCTGCTGGACGACGCCGACCGCTGGTCGCACGGCGGCGCCGAGAACCTCTACCTGGACGGCGAGGCCATCGGGGAGGAGGGCGTCGAGCCCGCCTACCTGCGCGGCTCGGGCGGCGAGGACACCTTCGGCACGTCCTACGGCGGGGCCCTGCACCGCCCCGAGACGCACCTCTACGCCGGCATCCCCTACTACACCCACGAGGACGTGGGGCAGGCCCGCCCGGCGCAGCGGCTCGGCGCCTACCGGTTCTTCGTGCCGGACGCGATCCCCTTCGAGCGCTCGCTGCACTTCCGCTTCGGCTGCGTCGCCAACGACATCTGCAGCACCGTCTACTGGTACCAGACGGCGCCGCACCGGCCGTTCGTGCGGCTGCCCGGATGGGACCGGCTGCAGCCGGGGACGGAGCTGCGCCGGGGCAGCGTCGACCTGCTCGCCGCGGGCGGCGCGGGCGGCGCGGGCGGGCCGGAGGCGCCGCGGGCGGGCGGCGAAGACGGCGAGTGGTGGCTGTGCGGGCCGTTCGAGGACGCCACCGGACAGGCGATGGCCCGGGCGCTGCCCCCGGAGGAGGGCGCGGCGCCGGACGAGGCGGCGCGCTACGACGGCGGCTTCGGAGCGGAGTCGCCCTGGCGTACCCCGAACCCGGGCAAGCCCGAGCAGCACCTGGCGCGCTGGGTGCGGCGGCGCGCCGTGCACGGCTTCGTCGACTTCGCCCACGTCTTCCGCCCCTGGACGCGAGGGGTCAGCGTGCAGTGGCCGGCGGCGGCCTGCGCCGTGACCGACCTGTGGGCGGACGAAGACACCCCGGCGACGCTGCACCTGGCCTGGGACGACCGGCTCATCCTGCGCCTGAACGACGACCCGCCGGTCGACCTTGGGGCGCAGTCCGCATTCCGGCGCCGCGCCGTTCCGGTCCGCCTGCGGGCGGGGCGCAACCGCCTCGTGCTCAAGCTCAACAACACCAGAGGGCTGACCTGGGGCGGCTGGTGCTTCAGCTGCCGGGCGGTGCTGCCGGACGGGCGGGTGCTCGTCCCCGGCGAGCGGCCGGAGGGGGCCCCCGCGGCGGCGCCCGGTACCATCTCCGGATAGACCTGCCGATCGTCTCCGACGGAGGTGCTGCGATCGCCACCAGACCGGCCGGCGGCAATCCCTGGCTCTTCTGCCCCAACGAGCAGGCGGATGCCCGCCTGCGCCTCATCTGCCTCCCCTACGCCGGCGTGGGCGCCTCCCACTACCGCGCCTGGGCGGCGCTCGCGCCCCCGGGGGTCGAGGTCTGCGCCGTGCAGCTGCCGGGTAGAGAGGGGCGCCTGCGGGAGCCCCCCTACCGGCAGATCGGCCCCCTGCTGGAGGCGCTGCTGCCGGCCCTCGCGCCGAAGCTCGACCGGCCGTTCGCCGTCTTCGGTCACAGCATGGGGGCGTTGGTGGCGTTCGAGCTGGTGCGGGCCCTGCGCCGGGCGGGCGGCCCGGCGCCCCGGCACCTCTTCGTCTCGGGACACATCGCGCCGCAGCTGCCGGAGCCGGGGGCGCCCGTGCACGTGCTGAGCGACGCCGCCTTCGTGGACGAGATCCGGCACCGCTACGACGGCATCCCGGAGGCGATCCTGCGCGACCCGGAGTACCTCCAGCTCTTCCTGCCGACGATGCGCGCCGACCTCGAGCTGATCGAGACGTACGACTACCGCCCGGAGGCCCCCCTGGACTGCCCGCTGACGGCCTACGGCGGCCGGCAGGACCCGCGCACGAGCGAAGCCGACCTGGACGACTGGCGCGTCCAGACGTCCGGCCCGTTCGCCCTGCGGCTGTTCCCCGGGGGGCACTTCTTCGTCCAGAGCGACCGCCCGGCCCTGGTGGAGGACGTGACCCGGCGCCTCGCTGCTGAGCGCTGACGCCGGGACGGGGCGGCCGGCGCCGTCACTTCAGCTGCGACAGCCTGGCCATCAGCAGGTCGGCCAGCTCGTCCTCGGTGAGATCGTCCGTGGACGCGGACGCGGACGCGGACGGCTCCGGGGCGGGCAAGGTGGCGTCCGCCGGGGCGAGCGTTGAGGGGGCGGAGGACGCCGCCGCCGTGGGTCCGTTCAGCTCGAGCACCTGCGTCGCCAGGTAGTCGGTCAGGGCCGCGATGGTGGAGTAGTTGAAGGTCAGGGTCGAGGGCAGGGGGCGCCCCACGCCCGCCTCCAGCCGGCTCTTCAGCTCGACCGACATGAGCGAATCCATGCCCAGGTCGAAGAGCCCCTGGTCGGGGTCGATCGGGCGGGCCGGGTCGCGCCCCAGGGCGAGGGCGACTTCGGTGCGGACGTGGGCCGCGAGCACGTCGCGACGCGCCTCCGGGGGCGCCGCCGCGATCCGCTCCAGGAGGTCGGAGCGCGGCGCGCCGGGTGCGGCGGCGGAAGGGCTCGCCGGGGGCCGGCCCCCCACCCGGGAAAGGAAGGGCCGCGGGCGGCGGGCCTCGTAGGCCGGCTTGAGCACACCCCAGTCGACGGCCGCGATGGCCACCTGGGCGGGCGCGGGCGCCGCGAGCAGCTCCCCCAGCGCGTCCAGGGCCGCCGCCGCCGGCAGGGGGTGCAGGCCGAACTGGGCGACGGCGGCGCGCTCGTCGAGCGAGGCGACGCGCATCTCGTCCCAGGTGCCCCAGTTGACGGCCAGGGCGGGCAGGCCGGCGGCGCGACGGAGGTGGGCCAGGGCGTCCAGGAACTGATTGGCGGCGGCGTAGTGGGCGAGGTCGCGCGCCCCCCACAGGGCGGTGGTCGACGAGAAGAGGACGAAGAAGTCCAGGTCGAGACCGGCGGTGAGCGTGTGCAGCACCCAGCCGCCGCCGACCTTGGCCCGCAGCATGGCCCGGACGGCCGCGGCGGAGAGGTCGCGCACGGGAAGGGCGGACATAGCGACGGCGGCGTGCACCACCCCGCGCAGGGGAGGGAGGCCGTCGCCGAAGCGCCGGAAGAGGGCCGCCATCGCCGCCGCGTCGGCGACGTCGGCGGCGACGACGGTGACGGCGGCGCCGAGCGCCTCGATCTCCCGGATCGCCGCCATCTGCGCCAGGGCCGCCGGCGGCGCCGTGGCGGGGGTCTTGCCCGCCGCCGGCCAGTCGCGGCGCTCGGGGAGCCCCTGGCGCCCGGCGAGCACGAGGTGCCCGGCGCCCGCCCCGGCCAGCCAGCGGGCCACCTTCAGGCCCAGGCCGCCCAGGCCGCCGGTGATCAGGTACGTCCCGTCCGCCCGCACCGGCGGCGGCGTGCCCGGCCGCACTCCGGCGGGCGGGTCACGGCGCACGAGGCGGGCGACGGAGCGCTCGCCGTTGCGCCAGGCGATCTGGTCCTCGACCGGGTCCGGACGCCACACCTCGTCCAGCAGGGCGGCCGCGGCCGCGCCGTCCGGGTCCGCCGGATCGAGGTCGAGCAGCCCCCCCACAGCTCCGGATGCTCCAGGGCGACGACCCGGCCCAGGCCCCACAGCGGGGCCTGCGTCACGGCCGCCGGCCTCAGAGGCGCCCGGCTGCGTCCCGCCGTCCTGCCCGGCGGCGATCGCGGCGAAGAAGGGCGCCCCGACCTCGCTCCAGGCGCCCAAGTTGATGCTC
>DATLLM010000486.1:0-4678 GCA_035537855.1 Chloroflexota bacterium
GGACCTGGATACCCCGGTGGTGACGATCGACCTGGACGTGATGGAGCGCACCATCCGGCGCACCCAGGAGTACTACGACCGTCACGGGATCGCCTTCCGGCCCCACATCAAGACCCACAAGATCCCGGCCATCGCCCACCTGCAGGTGGAGGCCGGGGCGAAGGGGATCACCTGCCAGAAGGTCAGCGAGGCGGAGGTCTTCCTCGCGTCCGGGCTGCGAGACATCCTGATCCCCTACAACATCATCGGCGAGGCCAAACTGGAGCGGCTCTGCCACCTGGCCCGGCAGGCGGCGGCGGGCGTCCGGCCGGGCCGGATCACCGTCTGCGTCGACTCGGCCTACACCGCGGACGGCATCTCCCGGGCGGCGCACCGGGAGGGGGTGGAGATCGGCGTCGAGGTGGAGTGCGACACGGGGATGCGCCGGGCCGGGGTGCAGACGCCGCAGGAGGCCGCCGACCTGGCGCGGCACATCGCCCGCCTCCCGGGGCTGCGCTTCGCCGGCTGGATGACCTACCCCACCACCCCGGAGACGGTGCCCTTCTTCGAGGAGGCCTCCCGCCTGATCGAGCCGGACGGGCTCACCGCCGCCGTGCGCAGCGGCGGCGGCACGCCCCACATGTGGCAGGCCCACGAGGCCCTGCCGGTGGTCAACGAGTACCGGGCCGGCACCTACGTCTACTTCGACCGCAACTCGGTCGGGTCGGGCGCGGCCGGCTGGGACGACTGCGCCATGCTGGTGCACATGACGGTGGTCTCCCGGCCGACGCGCGACCGGGCCATCCTGGACGGGGGCTCGAAGACCCTCTCCAGCGACGGCGTCGGGGCCGGACAGCAAGGCTTCGGGCGGATCGTGGAGTACCCGGACGCGGTGATCGCCGGGCAGTCCGAGGAGCACGGCCACGTCGACCTCTCGGCCTGCCCGCCGGACCGCCGGCCGGAGATCGGCGAGCGGGTGACGGTGATCCCCAACCACTGCTGCGTCACGACCAACCTCCAGGATGAGGTGGTCGGGGTGCGCGGCGGCGAGGTGGAGGTGATCTGGCCGGTGCTCGCCCGGGGCAAGATCAGGTAAGCGGCGGGCGGGCGCCCGGGGCCGGGGCGTTCAGGGCCCGGCCCGGGCGCGAACCCTCAACGCCCCTTCTGGCGCTTGTACTCGTCCAGCACGGCGTTGATCTCGCCGGCCATCCCGGTCATCGCCTCCCGCGGCCCGGCCTGGGCCGTGCGCAGCTGGGCGGTGTACTTGCCGTAGATGGTGGTCAGGTCGGTCGTCCACTTGGCGTGGGCCGGATCGGTCTTGGTCGAGCCCGCGGCGTCGAGCCACTTCTTGCGCGAGAAGGGGGAGGCGGCGGTCAGGAAGACCGTCTCCGCCACTTTCTTGTAGACGGGGATGTTGACGCCCCCCTGCTTCTCGATGCTGACCGCGCCCTCGTCGAGCAGCCAGAAGAGGAAGTCGACGGTGGCGTCGCGGTACTTGCTGTTCTTGAACAGCAGGTAGCCGTCGATGTACATCCGGTTGACGCGCCCGTTGGCGATCTTGCTCCCGGCCACCCGCGGGCGCTGGAAGACGTCCACCTTGAAGGGGAACCGGTTCCAGTCCGGCAGGCTGTTGGGGATGCCGTTGCCGTTGATGGTGATGTTGCCCAAGTTGAAGGCGATGCCGTCCCGCTTGTCGATGCCGTCGCGCATGAAGACGCGCTCCGCGGTGTGCATCTTGGCGTACCACTCGGCGGCGGCGAGGGCCTCGGGCGAGGTGGTCGCGGCCTGGGTCTTGTCCGCGTTGAGGAAGTCCCCGCCGTAGCTCCACAGCCAGTGGAAGAAGATGCCGTCGTCCGCGCCGGCCGGGGCGGCCTGCTTCCCGTCCGCCTCGTACTTGACCACCTGCTTCAGGATGCGCGTCAGGTCGTCCTGGGTCCAGGTCTCGTCCTGACCGGGGGCCAGCTTGACCCCGGCGTTGTCCAGGACGTCCGTGTTGATCCCGTAGAGGCTCGTGCCCCACCCCTGGGGCATGCCCATCTGCTTGCCCTCGATCTGGTAGGCCTTGAACGCCGTCTCGTAGAAGTCGCCGGCCTTGAGCTTGCGCCCGGCGAAGTCCTTGGAGAGGTCGAGGAAGAGGTTGCTGTCCATGAAGCGCAGGAAGCCGCGCCAGGAGTCCATCACGATGTCCGGCACGGTGTCCGACGTCCAGGAGACCAGCAGCTTGTCCTGGATCGTGGCCGAGGGGATGGAGGTGTACTCGATGGTCGTGTCCGGGAAGGCTCGGGTGTACTCCTCGGTCGTGGTCTTGAAGAAGATGTCGCCGATGGGGCCGCCGCCGCCGTAGACCCAGAAGGCGAGCTTGGACGGCCCGCGCCGGGGCGCCGGGGCGCCGGCGCCGCCGGCCTGCCCCATGGCGCAGGCCGCCAGCGTGGCCGGGAGCGCCGCGGCGGCGCCGATCAGACTGCGTCTGGAGACCCTGGTCGAGACTGTGCTCATTTCCTGCTCCTCACTGCGGAGCAGTATAGATTCGCCAGCCGTTCAGATGTGGCGGGTCCCCCGGATCGTCCGCCAGCAGCTCCCCGGCGTTCTCGGCCACCTTGCGGAAGGCCAGGGCGTGCTCCGCGATCAGCTCGGGGTGGTAGTGCTTGAACCAGGGGATGCGGAAGGTGCGCCCGTTGATCGCTTCGCTCACCGGCAGGGAGCCGGCCGGCTGGCGCACGTCCCGGGTCGTGTTCGCCAGGCGCGTCGGCCGGCCGTGCCCGTAGACGTCCGCCGTGTTCAGCAGCGGGTGCAGGTGCAGGGGGCCGTTCACCCCGGCGATGCAGGGCACGCCCTCGGCCGCGACGGCGGCGGCGAAGCGGGTGACGGAGAGACCGCCGAGCGCCTCGGGGCGGTAGAGGCCGTGGGGGGCGTACCAGCCGCCCATGGTGGTGTCCGAGCCGGCCGGGGGGCGGTGGGCCTGCAGGCCGGGCACGTCCGCCAGCAGGTCCCAGAAAGCGTTCATCGCCCGGTCGATCTCCGCCATCCGCTCGGGATAGGCCTTGAGCTGCACCCGGCCGACGGCGGCGCTCATCTGGTGCATCCGGTTCTTGACCCCGCCGAGGGGCAGGCCCCGGTTGGGCAGCAGGTCTTCGGTCTCGATCTCGATCGCCACCGGCGTTGCGCCGTAGCGCTCGTAGTGGCCGAAAGCGATCGCCCGCTCGTAGAGCTCCCGGTCGTTCGTGGTCAGCATGCCCCCCTCGCCCGAGGGCAGGCTCTTGCCGGTCATCATCGAGGCGGCGCCGGCGTCCCCGATGATGCCCACCTGGCGGCCCTTGTAGCGGGCGCCGTGGGCGTGGGAGACGTCCTCGATCACCTTCACGCCGTGGCGCCGGGCGATCTCCAGCACCGGGTCCATGTCCACCGGGTAGCCGAGGTAGTGCACGACGACGATGGCCTTGGTGCGGTCGGTGATGCGGTGCTCGATGTCCGCCGGGTCGATCCCCAGGGTGTCCGGGAGGATGTCCGCGAAGACGATCGTCGCCCCCAGGCCGAACGCGGGGAGCGCTGAGGCCCAGTAGGTGATGCTGGGGCAGATGATCTCGTCGCCGACCCCGACGCCGCAGGCGAACATCGCCGCCTGCAGGGCGGACGTGCCGTTGCTGTGCGCCAGGGCGTAGCGCGAGCCCTGCCAGGCGGCGTACTCGGCCTCGAACTCCCGGCTCACGTCCAGGTTGGACATGGCCCCCCGGCGGAGGACGTCGAGCACGGCCGCCTCGTCCTCGGAGGTCACGATCGGCCAGGTGAAGAGGGCTCCGGGGTCGCTCTGCACCGCCTTGGGGCCACCGTTCAACGCCAGGCGAGACTTGGTCAGCACGTCGGTCAACTTCCTTCCTTACTCGAAGCGCCTGACACCCAGAACGGGCCGGACGGCCAACCGTATCCAGGGGGGCGCCGCGGCCTCCGGCCGCCCGCCGCCCCGGGGGCTCGCCCCGGTACCATGGGGCCATGGATCTTGGTCTGCGCGGCGCGGTGGCGCTGGTCACCGGGGCCGCCGGGGGAATCGGGCGCGAGACGGCCCGCTTGCTCGCCGCCGAGGGCGCGGCCGTGGGCGCAGCGGACGTGCGCGCCGGCGACGCGGAGGCGACCGCCGTCGCGGTGCGCCAGGCGGGCGTCGCCGGCCTGGCCGTGGCCATGGACGTCACCCGCGAGGGGAGCGTCGCGGCCGCGGTGCGCACGGTCGAGGCGGCCCTCGGGCCACTCGACGTGGTGGTCAACTGCGCCGGGATCTACCGGGTGGGTGGGCTGGACGCGGTGCCGCCCGACGCCTGGGACGCCGTGCTCGACGTCAACCTGCGCGGCACCTACCTGGTCTGCCGGGCGGCGCTGCCGGGCATGCTGGAGCGCGAGCGGGGGAGCGTGGTCAACCTCTCCTCGATCTCCGGGCGGACGAAAGCCACCCTGGCGGCGCCGAGCTACGTCGCCTCCAAGGCGGGGATCATCGGTCTGACGATGTCCCTGGCGGCGCAGGGCGCCGCCCGCAACGTGCGGGTCAACTGCGTCGCCCCCGGCCCGGCGGACACGGAGATGATCCGGGGGCTGAGCGAGTCGCAGCAGGCGCGTCTGCTGACCACCATCCCCATGGGCCGCCTGGCGACGGCGACCGAGGTGGCGCAGGCCATCGTGTTCCTCGCCTCGGCAGCGGCGGCCTACATCACGG
>DATLLM010000487.1:0-4315 GCA_035537855.1 Chloroflexota bacterium
GCCGTAGAGGCGCCGCCCGATGAGGAACACCAGGAAGACGGTGACCAGGTCGGCGAGCCCGGAGAGGGCCCGCCCCAGGAGGTGCACCGTGTCGTACCCGGCGCCGTTGAACACCTCCGCCAGGGCGCGCTCGCTGCGGGACTACCTGCCGGTGGTCTCCGTCTCCTGGCGCCGCCCGCGCCGGCGGGAGGCGCCGCCCGCGCCCGCGCCGCAGGCGGCGCTGCTGCCCGGTGCGCCGGCCGCGTCGCCCGAGATGCCCGAGGCGCCCGGGGCGCCCGGGGCGCCCGGGGCGCTCCCGGAGGCGCCGGTGGCGGCCGGGGGCGCGCCCCCGGCCGGCGGCGGCCCGGTGGCGGTGGCGGCGCCCGCGCCCGCGCCCCGCCGGGCGCGGCGGCGCCAGCGGGGGCCGGTCATCTCCACCACGGAGTGGATCCTGCTGGCGGTCATCCTGCTGGTGGGGGCGGCCTTCCGCTTCACCGGCCTGGACTGGGACGCCGGGCACCACCTGCACCCGGACGAGCGGTTCCTGACCATGGTGGAGGGGGCGATCCGCCCCGGACTGGTCGTCCCCACGGCGCGGGACGCGCCGGTGCAGATCCAGCCGGCCGGCCTGCTGCAGACCTACTTCGACTCGGCCCGCTCGGCGCTGAACCCGCACAACGTGGGCTTCGGCTTCTTCGTCTACGGGACGTTCCCGCTGTTCGCCGTGCGCGCCCTGGCGGAGGTGTTCAACGGCGCCGGGTACGACACGGTGCACCTCCTGGGGCGGGCCCTCTCCGGGCTCGCCGACCTGGTCACCGTCTTCCTGGTGTTCCTCATCGGGCGGCGCCTCTACGGCCCCCGGGTGGGCCTGCTGGCGGCGGCGCTGCTGTCCGTCTGCGTCCTGCACATCCAGCAGGCGCACTTCTTCGTCTTCGACAGCTACCTGGTGACGCTGATCACGGCCAGCTTCTACTTCTGCGTCGACGTCGCCGAGACGGGGCGCTGGCGGTCGTACGCCCTGGCCGGCCTGTTCCTCGGCCTGGCCCTGGCGACGAAGCTCTCCATGGTGGTCTTCGCCCCCGTGCTGGCCCTCGCCGGGGCGCTCTATCTGTGGAAGTGCACCCAGCCGGGCGGGGAGGCGGCGCCGGCCGCCGGGACGGACGGCGGGCCCGGCGCCCGCCTGCGGGCGCTGTGGGACGGCGGCCAGGTGAGCCAGATGGTGGGCGGCGGGCTGCTGGCGGCGGTGATCGCCGCGCTCGTCTTCCGCGTCTTCCAGCCCTACGCGTTCGCCGGCCCCGGCTTCTTCGACCTGCGGCTCAACCCCCGCTGGCTGGACAACATCGCCTACCAGGCCAAGACGCAGGACGGGTCGGTCGACCTGCCCCCGAGCATCCAGTGGGCCGGCACCACCCCGCTGCTCTTCCCCTGGCGCCACATGGTGGCCTGGGGCCTGGGCATCCCCCTGGGGCTGGCCGCCTGGGGCGGCTTCGCCGGGGCCGCCGCGGTCTGCCTGTGGCGGCCGAGCTACCAGACGCTGCGCCGGCACCTGCTGGTGCTGTTCTGGGCGGCGCTCTGCTTCGTCTACTTCGCCTCCGTGCTGAACAAGACGATGCGCTACCTGCTCCCCGCCTACCCCTTCTTCGTCCTCCTGGCGGGGTGGGGCCTGGTGGCGCTCTACGACCTGGCGAAGGCCTCCGGGCGGCGCTGGCTGGAGCGGGGGGCGCTCGCCCTCGGGGCGGTGGTCGTGCTCAGCAGCGTCCTCTGGGCGTTCGCCTTCACGCGCATCTACACCCGGCCGGTCAGCCGGGTCACCGCCTCGGAGTGGATCTACGCCAACGTGCCCAAGGGGTCGGTGCTGGCGAACGAGCACTGGGACGACCCCCTGCCCCTGCCCATCGTGGGGCAGGACCCCGGGGCCTACCGCGGCCCGCAGCTCCCCCTCTACGACCCGGACGAGCCGAAGAAAGTGGACACCATCGTCCAGATGCTCGCCCAGTCCGACTACATCAACGTCACCAGCAACCGCCTCTACGGCTCGATCCCCCGCATCCCCCAGCGGTACCCGATGACGACGGAGTACTACCGGCGCCTCTTCGCCGGCGATCTGGGCTTCAAGCTGGTCGCCACATTCTCGAGCTACCCGACGCTCGGCCCCTGGGTGATCGGCGACGACCGGGCCGAGGAGGCCTTCACCGTCTACGACCACCCCAAGGTGCTGATCTTCCAGAAGCAGCCGGACTTCTCCGCCGACCGGGTGCGCCAGCTGCTGAGCGCCGTCCCCCTGGACGACGTGCGCCAGATCACGCCCCTCCAGGCGGGGAAGTCGACGCAGCTGATGATGCCGGAGTCGCTCCGGGCGGCGAACACCGCCGGCGGCACCTGGAGCGACCTCTTCTCCCTGGACGGCCCGGCCAACCGGCTGGCCCCCTTGCTCTGGTGGCTGGCGCTGACGGCAGCGGGGCTGCTCGCCGCCCCGCTGCTCTGGCTGGCCCTGCCCCGCCTGCCGGACCGGGGCTACGGCCTGGCCCGCGCCGTCGGGCTGCTCGCCGTCTCCTGGATCGCCTGGTGGCTGGCCAGCACCCGGCTGCTGCCCTGGGGGCGGGGCCCGCTGCTGGTGGGGTTCGGCGTGCTCGGGGCGGCCTGCGCCCTCGCCCTCTGGCGGCGGGGGCGGGCCTGGCTGGACTGGCTGCGCCGCGAGCGGGTGGTGGTGCTGACCAGCGAGGCGGTCTTCCTCGCCGCCTTCGTCCTGTTCCTGCTCATCCGGGCGGCCAACCCGGACCTGTGGCACCCGGCGCGCGGCGGGGAGAAGCCGATGGAGTTCTCCTACCTCAACGCCGTGATCAAGACCACCTTCTTCCCGCCCTACGACCCCTGGTACGCCGGGGGCTACCTCAACTACTACTACTTCGGCTACGTCCTGGTGGCGGCCCTCACCCGGTTGACCGGGGTGATGCCGTCGATCGCCTTCAACGTCGCCGTCGCCACCTTCTTCGCCCTGACCGCCGGCGCCGCCTTCTCCTTCGCCTCCAACCTGGTCCGCCTGGGCGGGCGCGCCGGGCTGAGCCGCCGGGCGGTGCTCCTGGCCGGGGTCGGTGGGGTCTTCCTGGTGGCGGTGGTGGGGAACCTGGACGGCTTCGCCCAGCTGGTGGAGCGCCTGGCGCAGGCCGGGCGCGTCGGCGGGCAGTCCCCCGTCCCCGGCCTGGCCGGGCTGATCGCGCTCGTCGCCGGCGCCCCGGCGGTGCTCCTCGGCGGGCAGCCCCTGGCGCCGTTCGACTTCTGGCGCTCCTCCCGGGTGATCCCGAACAACACGATCAACGAGTTCCCGTTCTGGACGTTCCTCTTCTCCGACCTGCACCCCCACCTGATGTCCATCCCCTACCAGGCGGTCACCCTGGGCGTGCTGCTCGACCTCGTCCACAGCGGGCGGCGCGACCTGCCGGCGCTGCGCCTCTCCGGGACGCCCGAGGGGGAGCACCCCCTGCGCTGGGTGTGGCGCTTGATCGGCTGGCGCCGGGTGGCGGAGGTGCTGCTGCTGGGCTGGCTGGTGGGCGCCCTGTACGTGATCAACACCTGGGAGTTCCCCACCTACCTGCTGCTCACGGCCGGCGCCCTGGTGATCGCCGAGTACACCGCCCGGCGGGGCTTCACGGCCGGCGGGCTGGTGCGCGCCGCGCTCTCGGCGCTGGCCGTCTTCCTGGTGGCCAAGCCCTTCTTCCTGCCGTTCTGGCAGCGCTACGAGACGTTCTACTCCTCGGTCACGCCGTGGACGCAGGACCGCTCCCGCCTCGACCACTACCTGATCATCCACGGGCTGTTCGTCTTCGCCATCGCCAGCTGGGCGCTGCTCGCCGGCTGGCCCGCCTGGCGCCGCACCGGCTGGTTCCGCTATCTGGCGGCGCGCTGGCGCTGGCTCGGCGCCTGGCGCCGCTTCAGCGCCCTCGAGGGGACGTTCGCCCTGCGCCGGCGCGCCCCGGCCACCGGCTACCTGGGGCTGCTGGGGGCGGCGGCCGTCGTGATCCTCGGCTTCCTGGCCCGCGGGCTGGTGCTGCCGGCCTTCCTGGCCGCGCTGCTCGCCCTGGTGGTGGCCGCGTCCTGGGAGCGCCGGGATTCCCCGGCGCAGCTGCTGGCCGGATTGCTCGCCGCCACCGGGGCCGCGCTCGGCATCTTCGTCGAGTTCTTCGCCCTGCAGGGGGACATCGGGCGGATGAACACCGTCTTCAAGTTCTACCTCCAGGTGTGGGTGATGTGGGGCCTGGTGGCGGCCGCCGCCCTGGCCTGGGCCGTCGATCGCCTGCTGGCCGGCCGCGGGGCCGCCGCCCGGCCGGCCGCCGCCCCG
>DATLLM010000488.1:0-3870 GCA_035537855.1 Chloroflexota bacterium
GGGGCGCCCCCGGCTGACCGCGAGCGGCCAAGCGGGGGCCCTCGGGGCCCCGGGCGCCCCGGGCTCCCCTGGCGCTGTGCCCGACCCTTGCTGGGAACGATCAGCGGCGCGTGTCGACCGGCTGCGGCACCTGCGAGCCCCGCGCCGCCGGGGCGGCGTCGCGGAGGGGCAGGTCGCAGCGCAGCTCGACCGTGAGCGCCGGCAGCGGGTTGAAGGGCACGAAGGGGCTGGCGGAGGAGATGGTCAGGCGCAGCACGTCTCCCTGACGCCCGGTGAACGACCACTCCGGCCCGCCGATAGCCTTGGGGCCCGTCCCGGTGAAGACGGCGTGGATCGTCCACGGCTCGGGCAGCGTCCCCGCTACGAGCTTGCCCCGCACCTCGATGCTCCCGCTCTCCGGGACGCGGAGGTGGTGGACCAGCTTGCCGGAGGCGTCCGCCGGGCCGACCTGCGCGCGCCTCGTCTCGTCGCGCGACGGGTACGTGTACTCGACCAGGAAGACGTCCGGGCCGAGGACCTGGCGGATGCCCAGGGTTAGGGCCTCGCGGCAGACGGCGCAGAAGGGCGTGTCCCGCAGCGAGTGGCGCATCTTGCAGTTGTCCGCCGGGCGCCAGAGGCCGGCCCCGTGGTAGCGGGCGCCCTGGAAGCTCTCGATCGGGAACGTGTCCCAGAAGGGGCGCCGGGCGGGGCTCTGCGCCCACCTGGCCCACTTGCGCGGGGCGGCGCCGTCGGCGCTCGGTCGCTCCGCCGTCACGTTGGGCGCCTGGGGCTCCTTGCCGTGGTAGGGCCGCTCCAGCGCGGGGTACAGGCCCCGGCCGAGCACGGGGGAGTACGGCTCGTTGAAGTCGTTGTCCTGGTAGACCCGCCAGCTGCCGGCCAGGACGGCGATGGAGGAGGTGCGGTCGGCCATGTCGAGCCGTGGCTCGGGGCCGTAGATGTGCTTGTGGACGCCGCGGTAGGCCGAGTGCTCGAAGAGCACCACCTGCCCCTGGAGCGGCGTCCCGGTGGCCGTCGGCCTGGCCGCGGTCGGGCGCAGGGCGGAGACGGTGTCGTTGGCCACGCCCGCGGCGGAGGCGTTCGGGTAGGCCCCCGGACCGAACACGGGCGTGAATGGCTGGCGGAAGTCGGCGTCGCGGAAGAGCTGCCAGCTGCCGGACAGGACGGCCAGCGAGGAGACGCGGTCGCCGAAGTCGACCCGCGGGGCGTTGCCGAAGACGTGCTGGTGCGCCCCGCGGAAGCCGGAGTGCTCGTGGAGCACCACCTGCCCCTGGAATGGCGCCCCGGTGGCCGTCGGCCTGGCCGCGGTCGGGCGCAGGGCGGAGACGGTGTCGTTGGCCACGCCCAGGGCGGCGAGGTTGGCGTAGAGTCCGGGGCCGAGGACGGGGGGGTAGGGCTGGCGGAAGTCGGCGTCGCGGTAGAGCTGCCAGCTGCCGGCCAGCACGACGACGGAGGAGGCGCGGTCGGCGAAGTCGAGCCGCCCCTCCGCGGCGAAGACGTGCTTGTGCGCCCCGCGGAAGTCGAGGTCGGCGAAGAGGATGGCCTCCCCGTCGACCTTGGCGGCGCTCGCGTTGGCGGCCTCCGCGGTGTGGCGGATGGAGGAGACGGCGTCGTGGGGGACGCCCACGTCCTCGATGTACTCGTCGGCCAGGTTGCCCAGGGTGCTGTGCCCGATCTCGTGCAGGAGCACGCTCGCGTCGCCGTCGGCCGAGGCGCCGGAGACGGGCAGCATCACCACGCTGCCCATGGCCATGGCGCGGGCGTCGCCGCCGAAGGTCGCCCGGTCGGACATGAAGACGACGACGTCCGGGTCGACGGCCTCCGCCTTGAGCCCGATTCGGGCCAGGCGGGCGAGGTTGGCCAGGGCGGTCTTGCGCGAGCCGGAGGGCGCGTCGAAGTAGCCGGTGACGATGCGGTGGCTGAGGTGGCCAGGCACCGCCGACGGCACCTCCATCTTCCAGATGCGGATTACCGAGCGGAAGCTGTAGTACGGCTCGTTGCCCCGGCTGGCCGAGGCGGTGGTCAGCTGCGTCGTGAACGCCTCGACGACGGTGCGGAACTGGCCCATGTTGGCCGTGGTGAAGCCGTCCGACACCAGCACGATGTCGATCGACTTGCGCGAGTCGAGCCCGGTGTCCCCGTAGACGAGCTCGGGGGCGGAGACGGTGACGGCGACGGAGGTGTCGTAGCGGGCGGTGCTGAAGAAGCCGAGGCGGGCGCCGAAGCCCTGCCTGACGCGCCCTTTCAGCTCATCCTCCCAGCTGGTGAACCAGTCGGCGACGTCGCCCACGGGGCCGCTGTCGAGGCCGACGCCGACGTTCACCACCGGCTCCTCGACGTTGTCGATGGTCATCTCCGCCGAGAGCTTGGCCGTGACGGTCGTGCCGACGTCGGGGATCGGGCCGGGGAGGGGCCTCACCACGTGGGTCTTGAACCGGTAGGAGCCGGTGCCCGGGAAGCGGAGCTTGAGCTGCCCCGAGGCCAGGGTGAAGCGCGGCAGGGCGGCCATGTCCAGGCTCGTCTCCGAGACGTGGAGATCGAAGCCCTGCTTGTCCGCGTCCAGCCAGGCGCCGTGGACGATCTCGTTGCTGAGCAGGTCGGTCGCTTGCGGCCAGACCGTGTCGATGAATCCTCTGTGCAGGTAATCGGTTGACATCTTCGCCCTCCCGGGTTGCTATGCCAGCCACTCTAGGCGTCAACCGGGCGGCGCTCATCTAGCGAAGGATCGATCGGGGTTTATCTGCCCGGAGGGGGGGGTAGCGCCTTGACGTACGCCCGGGGAGCGGGCGGCCGGGCGGCCGGGGTGGCCCGGCGAGCCGTCGAGGAGGCGCGGCGTTCCCGCCCAGGATGGCGGCGCGGGTGGCGTCGTCGGCGTCGGACGTGCGGACGCGGACGCGCAGCGGCCCCACCTGGGGGTACTTGAACGGGGTGTGGGTGCCCAGGAGCAGGCGGTGAGGCCCCAGCAGGGCGAGGGCGGTGCCCAACGCGTCCGCCAGGGGCCCGGCGAAGGCGCTGGTGTCGAAGGCCACGTTGGCCTGGTGGGGGACGTGGCGCACCACCGTGTCCGCCACCGTCAGCGGGGCGTTGGCGCACAGGAAGCGCCCGCTAGGGAAGCGGCGCGCCGCCGGGCCGATCTGGTGCTCGCCGGCGTCCGGCGCGGTGTCCAGGGGATGACGCTAGCGGGGTCCTCGAAGGCGCAGCCGACCGAGACGGGCAGCCGGTAGAACTCGGCGGCGGCGAGGAGGTCTGCGGCGTCGCCCGCCCGGTGGAAGCCGCGGTAGCCGGGGTAGAGGCGCAGCCCGCGCATGTCCCACTCTTCGACACACTGGCGCAGGTCGTCCCGCCGGCCGGCGTAGTCGGCCGTGAGGCAGGCGAAAGGCGCCGGCGGTCGCGGCGCGGGAACCCCAGGTGCCGTTCCCCGGACCGCCCGCTGAGGCGTGGGGGCTCGGGTTGGCGGTCTGCGGCTGAGGTGCCGGCGTGTTCGGCTGGGACGGAATCGGCTTCGGCTCTGGCCGAGTCGCTCGGCCGCCCCGTGGCGAGGCGCAGGCAAGACGGGCGGCGGCTGCATCTGCCGAGCGGGCGAGCGGGGGTTCAGCGGGGAGCGGCCGGCTCGGGTATGCTGGCACCGGAGCGGCCGCTCGCCGGGCCAGCGGCGTCGCGCAACACGGGTACGGGGGCCAGGGTCGATGCCGAGCGGATCGGAGCGGCACTCGGAGCCGGGGGACGCCCTGCCGGCCGCGTTGTCGTCTGGATCCGATCGCTCCCGCCTCGAGGCGGGGCCAGGGGCGTGGGCCCAGACGCCGCCGCCGCCCGCCACGCCGTTCGTGGGGCGGGAGGCCGACCTGGCGGAGCTGGCCGGGCTGCTCGCCACCC
>DATLLM010000489.1:0-9949 GCA_035537855.1 Chloroflexota bacterium
CCAGGGGCCCCTGGGGCCCCAGGGGCCCCTGGGGCCCCAGGGGGTTAGCGCTGCGACCAGTCGTCGAAGCCGTCGTCCTGGGGGTCGTAGCCCACCAGGCGGCGGGTCTCCTCCAGGTCCATGCGCAGGGAGCGGTTGTTGGAGATGCCGTTGACCACGGCGAAGGTCAGCTCCGGCCCGGCGGCGAGGCAGCGGTCGAAGAGCTGGGAGAGGTCGGGCAGGGTAACGGTGATGGCCCGCACGTCGTTCAGGTTCGGCCCGGCCTGCACCGTGGCGCCGCGCTGCACGTCGGGCGGGCGGGCGCGCAGCTGATCGGGGTGGCGGACGCCGCCGATGCGCACGGCGACGGCGGAGAAGCCGGGGTGGAGGGTGACGAAGGCGCCGCCGAGGGCCTCCGAGAAGGCCTTGGTCGCGCCGTAGATGTTGCCCGGGAAGGCGTTATCGCTCGCCCGGACCTGGCGGTCGGCGGGGTAGCCGTTGACGGCGTTGATCGAGCTGCAGAGCAGCACCCGGCGCACGCCGGCTTCGACGCCGGCGTGGAGGATGTTGTACGGCGCCTTGACGTTGCGGTCGAGCAGCGAGGCGTAGAAGTCCGCCCGCGGGCTGGGGTCGGCCGCGAGGTGCACGACGGCCGCCGCGCCGGCCACCAGGCGGCGGGCGACCTCCAGGTCGGCGAGGTCCTCCGTCTCCCCGGCGATCAGCTCGTCCGCCGGGTCGACGTCCTCCGGCCGGCGCACGTCGGTCAGGCGCAGGCGCCACTGGCCGGGGGCGTCCCCCACCTGCCCGCTCGCGTGCAGGTGGCGGCGGTAGAAGGTGCCGATCCGCCCGGCCGCGCCGGTGATGAGCAGCAGCCGGGGCCCCGAGCCGGGTGCGGGCGCGGCGCTAGCCACTGGTGGCCAGCTTCGTGTTGGCGTACTGGACCATGTTGGCCAGGGCCTCCTTGACGCTCTTCTTCTGGTCGATGGCGTCGGTCATCTGGGTGCGCACGTTGTTGCGGATGTCGTCGATCTCGGTGATCTGGGGCAGGCTCCAGGCCTTGTCCAGGGCCTCGTAGTAGGGCCGCAGCACGGGGTCCTGGGCCACCGTCGACTTGTCCTGGGACCGGCGGGAGACGACGGTGTAGGTGGCCTCGCCGATGGCCAGGTTGTGCTCCGGGGTGGTCAGGAAGAGGAGCACCTCGACGGCCTCGTCCGGGCTCTTGGTGGCCTTGTTCGCCATCGCCCAGGTGCCGCCGAGGTAGCCGGTGGCGGTGGGCTTGCCCGTCCACTCCGGGGTGAAGTCGGTGACGATCAGCGCCTTGGGGTCCATGTTGTTCGTGCGCAGCGAGGCCAGCCCCTCCGGGCTGCCGTGGTTGATGGCGCACAGCCCGGTGCCCATGATGTTCAGCCCGCTGGGGGCCTTGGGGCGGGCGTCGCCGCGGATGTCCATGCGGTCGCGGTGGACGAAGTCCACCAGCATCTGCAGCGACCGCTCGGCCTCCGGGCCGTCCAGGTTGGCCTTGGTCAGGTCCTTGTTGAACAGCCCCTTGCCCAGCTGGTTGACGGCGGTCAGGAAGAGCTTATCGTCCGTCGGCATGTTGAAGCCGATGCGGGACAGCGTGCCGCCCTCCCAGCGGGCCAGCTTGCGCCCCCACTCCCGGAACTGGTCCCACGTCTTGGGCAGGCTCTTGCGGTCGCTGGGGAGGCCCTCCTGCTCGAGCAGGTCCTTGCGGTACTGGGTGACCCCCATGTCGATGAAGTAGTTCAGGCCGTAGAGGACGCCCTTGTACTTGCCCAGCTCCTGCACGGGGCCGAAGTAGTCGGCGAGCTCTTTCTTGACCGCCGGGTACTTCTCGACCGAGAGCAGAGAGCCCTGCTTGCCGAACAGGGGGATGCCCGGCGTGCCGACGGTGAAGACGTCCGGCCCGGTGCCCCCGGCGAAGGCCACGGTCGTCTTCTGCAGGAAGGCGGTGTGGTCGCCGACGAAGGGGGTGCGCACCACCTTGGTCGGGGCGTGCGTCTCGTCGAACTTGGGCATGCGGGCGACGTCCACCTTGTCGGTGTTGTTCGCCCCGCCCCAGCGGCTCCAGTACTCCACCGTCACCGCCTTGCGCGCCGCCGGCGCGGCGCTGCCGCCCTCGCCCGCGCCGCAGGCGGCGAGGGCCCCCCCGGCGGCGGTGATCGCGACCGTCGCAACGGCCGCGCGCTGAATCGCTCTTCTGGTCAGTCCCCGGGTGGCCATCACGCTCTCCTCTGCCCTGTGCCCTCTGCCCTGCTCTACTCTGCTCTGCTCTGCTACGCGCCGCGCTCGCCGCCGTTGCGGGCGGCCACGGCCTGCCGGAACTCGGTCGCCCCCTTCATCAGGGAGCGCAGGATGGAGCCGTAGACGAAGCGCACGCCCTGGCGCATGTAGCGCTCGCGGTTGCCTTCGTTGGTGACCATGCCGGCGGTGCGCCCGGCGGCGACGATCCGGGCGATGGCGCCGTCGATCGCCGCCTGCACGTCCGGGTGCTCGGCGTGGCCGATGTGGCCCAGGGTCTGGGCCAGGTCCGAGGGGGCCACCTGGAAGACGTCGATGCCGTCCACGGTGAGGATCTCGTCCAGGTTGTCCAGGGCCTCGCGCTCCTCGATCAGGACGACGAGGCAGACCTCGTCGTTCGCCCGGGAGTAGCTCTCCGGGACGCCGTAGGCGCGCCGGCCGCCGTACATCCCGCGCATCCCGGCGGGGGCGAAGCGCCCGCCGCGCACGACGCGCTCGGCCTCCTCCCTGGTGGAGACGTGGGGCACGACCACCCCGCTGGCGCCGCAGTCCAGGATGCGCCCGATCAGGCCGGGGTCGTTCTGGTGGATGCGCACCACGCTGGCCATGTTCCACAGGTCGGCCGCGCGGGAGAGGTTGGCGATGTCCTGGAAGTCCGGCGTGCCGTGCTCGGTCTCGATCCACACCCCGTCCAGCCCGCTCGGCCCGAGGTAGTCGATCAGGTCCGGGGTGTAGCCGGCGGGGTTGCAGGAGGCGACGGAGACCGTGCGGCCGGCCCGCAGGCTGGCGGTGAGGGGGACCGGCTGGCGCTGCACGCCCGGCACAGGCATGGCTCAGTACCCCTTCCGCTTGTCGACGACGTTCTCCAGGGGCTCCCCCCTGACGAAGCGCCCCAGGTTCTCGGCGAAGATGCTCCAGGCGAGGGCGGTGGTCTGGCGGGACGAGCCGGAGCTGTGGGGGGTGATGATCAGGTTGGGGGCGCCCCACAGGGGGCTCTCCGCCGGCAGGGGCTCCTGGGAGAAGACGTCCATCCCGGCCCCGCCGAGGCGCCCCGCGTGCAGGGCGGCGGCGACGGCGGCCTCGTCCACGATGCCCCCGCGGGACATCACCAGCAGGAAGGCGCCGGGGCGCATCGCGGCCAGCTGGGCGGCCCCCAGCAGGCCGCGGGTCTCGGCGGTGATGGGGATGGCCACGGTGACCACGTCGGACGCGGCGAGCAGGTCGGTCAGGCCCTCCAGGCCCCACAGGCGCTCGACGTACGCCGGGCGGGGGACGTCGTTGGCGTCGAGGGCGAGGACGCGCATGTCGAAGCCGGCGGCGCGCTGGGCGACGGCGCCGCCGATCCGCCCCAGGCCGATGACGCCCATGGTCATTCCGGAGAGCCCGATCAGCGGCCGGCTGGCCCGGGTCCAGGCGCCGCGGGCTTTCGCGGCGATGAACTCGTCCATCCCCCGGGTGCGGGAGAGGAGCATGGCGAAGGCGTGCTCGGCGATGGTCTGGGCGTGGGCCCCGCGGGTGTTGGTGACGGTGACCGCGCTCTCGATCACCTCGGGGCAGGCGGCGATCCACTCCACGCCGGCCCCCTGGGACTGCACCCAGCGCAGGCGCCGGGCGGCCCGGAACTGCTCCGGGGTGAGCCCCAGGGCGTAGACCGCGTCGGCGGCCGCGATGGCCGCCGTCAGCTCCTCCCGCGGCGCCTGCACCAGGTCGACCCCGGGGTGCGCGGCGCGCAGCGCCGCGACGTCCGCCGCGTCGGCGCGGCCGGCGATGACGACTCTCATGCTTCCCACTGTCCCCCTCCCGCTGTCGAACATGATACGGTACGTCATTGGTGCACTGTCACCCATGCATATTCATGCAGGGGGCGGCGCCGACGGGACAGCGACGGGAGGCCGGCCGCACAGCACCATCGCGGACGAGAACGCCAGCATGCCCGACACCGAGGCCGCCGGGGGGTACAACATCCCGGGGTTCAAGCGGATCGCGGACACCATCTGGGCGCCCAAGAAGATCAACAACATCAACCGCGCCCGCTTCCTCGAGGCGGCCCGGGACGGCAGGGCCCAGCGCCTGGTCGTGCCCTGGGACGAGATGAACGCCGCCGTCGCCGAGGCGAGGGAGGACCTCTGGGCGCAGAAGGTCAACCGCCGCCACGCCCGCCGCCGCATCCAGCGCCGCCGCAGCACCAGGGGAAAGAAGAGGGCCACAGGTGAAGCTCTGCCTCAAAGCGAAGTACGTCTCCGAGGACCCGGCCGTCCGGCTGCGCTACTGCCGGCAGCTCGAGTTCGGCGCGACTCAAGAATCGGCCAAGTCGCTCCCCGCGGCCGTCGCCCGCGGCTGGCCGACGGCGGACGAGGTGCGGGCCCTCAAGGCCCCGTTCGCGGACGCCGGGATCGAGGTGGTGGCGCTCGAGCCGGTCAAGGAGCCGCAGCGCGCCTGGGTCGAGGACACGGCGGCGGGGCGGGCCAGCTTCGACGCCTTCGCCCGCCACCTGGACGCCGCCGGGGCGGCCGGGATTCCGAGCGTGACCCTGCACCCGCCCCTGGACGGCGCGCGCGACGCCGCCGAGGCGGCCGCGCACCTCGAGCAGAACGTCGCCTTCTACGCCCGGGCGGCCCGGCGGGCGCGGGACGCGGGGACCAGGCTGGCCACCCACTCGCCCTACGCCTCCCCGTTCCGCGCCGACGGGCGGCGCCACCTGACCAAGCCCCTGTGGGGGGAGCAGGCGTTCGGCGAGCTGTTCGCCGCCGTGCCCGCCCCGGAGAACGGCCTGATCTACTGCTTCGGCTGCATGCACATGGCCGACGGCGACGGCCTGCACCAGATGGCGCGCTTCATCGACCGGACCTTCTTCGTCCACGTCCGGGACGTCGTCGAGTACCCGGACGGCAGCTTCGACGAGGTCTTCCCGGGCCAGGGGACGGTCGACCCCGAGGCGGCCATCCGGGCGCTGTGGGCGCTGGGCTACCGGGGGCCGATCACCCCCGAGCACAACCCGGTGGTGCACGGCGAGTCCTACAGCGGCCCCGTCGCCACCGCCTACTCCGCCGGCTGGTGCAACGCCATCCTGAAAGGGCTGGCCGCGGCCGAGGCCGCGCCGGCGGGCGGGGCGGCGCTGCCGCTGGCCGCCGGCTGAGCGCCGGTCAGGCGCCGGCCCCCGCCCCGGCCGCCGCCGGCGCGGCCGCCCGGGCGGCCGCGTCCGCGTCGAGCAGCTTGAGGAACTCCCGCATCCACAGCCAGCCGTCGCGGGCGCCGCGGGCGGTGACCATCCGCCCGTCGACCACCACCGGGGCGGCGACGTAGGTGGCGCCGCAGACCTCGGCGTCGAAGCGGCACTTGGGCACGCAGGTCACCCGCTTGCCGGCGATCACCCCGGCGGTGGCCAGCACCTCGATGCCGTGGCAGACCGAGCCCACCGGCCGGCCGAGGGCCACCTGGCGGCGCACGGCCGCCAGCAGGGCCGCGTCGTAGCGGATGTACTCCGGGGCCCGGCCGCCGGAGATCAGGATGCCGTCGTAGGCGTCGGCGTCGACGGACTCGAAAGCGACGTCGGCGGCGAAGCTGTACCCGGGCGATTCGCGGGTGATGTGCCAGCCCGGGGGCACCTCGTGCAGCACCAGCTGGTAGTCGCGCACCTCGGGCGCGGCGACGTCGCAGGCGTAGCCGGCCTCCATCAGACGCATCCAGGGGTAGAGGGTGTCGGTCGCCTCGGCGGCGTCGCCGATGACCAGCAGCACCCGGCCGCGGGGGTGGGCCGGCATCGGCGTGCCGTTGCGCTCCTCGGCCGTGATCGCCTCGTACCGGGGCGCCGGCGGCGCGCCCGCCGGGGCCGGGGCGTGGCCGTTGGTCGCCGGCGCGGCGGCGGCCGCCTGGGCCGCCACCCAGGCGGCGAAGACGGGGGCGCTCTGCTCGAAGCCCAGCGGCGGCGCGCCGAGCCAGGTCGGGTCGGTGACGCCGGGGCGGGCGGCGAGGCGCTGCCCGTCCTCGCCGTACTGGGTGTGGGTCGGCGGGGTGTGGGGGGTGACGCAGAGGAAGGCCACCGCCGGCTCGTCGCTCGCGCAGCGGTCGCGGTGCTTCTCCTGCGGGGAAGCGGTCACCGCCTGCCCGCGGCGCACGATCACCTCCGTGCCGTCGAAGTCGAACGCCACCGCCCCCTCGAGCACGACCCACGTCTCCCAGGCGCCGCCGGGACCGGCGTCCTCGTGGGTGTGGTACGTGCGGTAGCCCGCGCCCGGGGTGTACCGGGTGAACCGGGCCCGGATCTGCGGCGCGGCCAGGAAGGTCCCGGTCGGGTCGTCGTGCCAGTCGAAGACGCGCGGCGGCATCGTCTGCTGCTCCTCTCCCGCTCGTGGCGGCGCCGGACGGCGGCTGACGCCGCCCGGGCCGGCGACCAGCGTAGCCCAGGGCCGCCGCGGCGGACAACCCCGCCGTCCGATCGCCTTGACGGGCCGGCCTGCCGGCCCCTAGGATGGTCCCGGAACCTCAACTGCAGGTTTAATGCGGTCGCGGCGACTCCCGGGGGGAACGCGAGCGACAGGAGGACGCGCGATGGTCGAGGCGGAGCGAGCAGCGGCTGCGGGAGCGGGACGGACGGCGCGGGTGACCCGGCGGCTGGGGGGCGTGCGGCTCGGCGCCGCCGTCGCCGGGGGACTCGCCCTGGCCGCCGCGGCGGCCGGGACCGCGCCGGCGGCGTTCGCCCAGGCCGGGGGGCGGGACCTGGTGGACACGGCGGTCGCCGCCGGGCAGTTCACCACCCTCATCCGGGCCCTGCAGGCCGCCGGGCTGCTGGACACCCTCAAGGGGCCGGGGCCCTTCACCGTCTTCGCCCCGACCGACGCCGCCTTCGGCCGGCTGCCGGCGAGCACGCTCGAGGGGCTGCTGCGCGATCCGGCCCGCCTGCGGTCGCTGCTGACCTACCACGTCGTCCCCGGGCGGGTGCTGGCGGCGGACGTGGTGCGCCTCTCGGCGGCGCGCACCGCCCAGGGCGAGGCGATCCGGGTGACCGTCGCCGGGGGCACGGTGCGCCTGAACGGGGCCGCCACCGTGCTGCAGACGGACGTGATCGCGGCCAACGGGGTGATCCACGTCGTCGACGCCGTGCTCCTGCTCCCGACGGCGATGGGCCTGCCCCGGACCGGGCGCGGCCCGGCTGCGGCCGCCCTGCCGGCGGCGGCGGCCCTGCCCCTCCTGCTCGGCGCCAGCCGGCGCGGGCGGCGCGCCCCGGCGGCGGCGGACTGAGCCACCGGGCGGCCGGGGCGGCCGGGGCGGCCGGGCAGCGGCGCGAGGCGCCGGGTTGATCGTCCGGCTGGGCTACGCCTGCATCCCGCTCGACGGCGGGGGGCAGAGCGGACGCACCTGCCGCCTGGCCGGGGCGACGCCCGACCGGCTGCGCGAGCTGATCGCCGGCAACCTGGACGGCCTGGCGGCGACGCTGCGCTACAACCGCGGCCTGGACGTGCGTCTGTTCCGCATCACCGGCCAGCTGATCCCCTTCGCCTCGCACCCGGTGAACACCCTGCGCTGGTGGGAGGAGTTCGCCGCCCCGCTGGCGGCGATCGGCGCGTACGCCCGGGCAGAGGGGATGCGCCTCTCCTTCCACCCGGGGCAGTACACGGCCCTGTCCTCGCCCCGCCCGGAGGTGGTCGCGGCCGCCGGGCGGGACCTGGCGGCGGCCGCCCGGGTGCTGGAAGCGATGGGACTGGGCCAGGCGCACAAGATCGTCGTCCACGGCGGCGGCACCTACGGCGACCCGCCGGCGGCGATGGCGCGCTTCGCCGCCGTCTACCGCGCCCTGCCGGACCGGGTGGCCCGCCACGTGGTGCTGGAGAACGACGAGCGGGCCTACGCCGCCGCCGCCGTCCTGGCCGTCCACGAGCGCTGCGGCGTGCCCATCGTCTTCGACGCCCTGCACGACGCGGTCAACCCGGGACCGGCGGCGGGATCGGGCGCCCCCGGCCGCGCCGCCCGCCTCGCCGCCTGCCTGCGCACCTGGAGGGAAGCGGACGGACGGCCCAAGACGCACTTCTCCAGCCAAGACGAGCGCAAGCAGCGCGGGGCCCACGCCGAGTACGTCGACGCCGCGAGCTTCAGCGCCTTCGCCGCCGACACCGGGGCGGTGGCGGTGGACTGCATGCTGGAGGCCAAGGCCAAGGAGCGGGCCCTGCTGCGCCTGCGCGCCGACCTGGCGGCCCGCGCCCCGCTCGACGGAACGGCGGCCGGCACGCCGCTACCCGCCGGCCGGGCCTGATTCGCGCAGCACGGCGCGGGCGACGCGCATCCCGCCAAGGGCGACGGCGGGGGTGGACTGCCCGGGGAAGATGCTGTCGCCCACCAGCCACAGCCCCCGCCCCAGGCGCGGCCCGAGCGCACCGAAGAGGCTGGTCTGGGGGAAGCCGCCGACCCACCCCCAGCGGCGCCCGGTGTAGCGCTGGAAGGTGACCGGCGTCCCGGGCAACACCAGCTCGGCGGCCGCCTCGATCCCGGGCAGGGCCCGCTCGGCGACGCGCAGCAGGCGCCGGCCGAACGCCAGGGCCCGGGCGTCGTAGACGTCCCGCCCCGCTTCCAGAGCCGCCCACCAGGGGCCGATCGCCGTGTGGGTGCTCAGGGTCAGCGCCCGCTTCCCCGGGGGGGCCCGCCCCGCGTCCCACTCCGGGCTGATGGAGACGAACAGCCCGTCGCCCTCGACCGGCGGGTCGCCGGCGACGACCTGGTAGTGCAGCGGCGCGGGCGCCGGCGGCACCACCGCCCCGTCGACGCCGACGTGGAGCACGAAGGCCCCCCAGCCGTCGCGCGGCCAGGGGGGCAGCCGGCGCAGCCGGGCCGGCGCGGCCGGGCCGAGCAGGGCGGCGGCGTCGCCGGCCGGCAGATTGAGGACGACGCAGGTCGCCGGAACGGTCTCCCCGCGGCCCGTCTCCACCGCCACCGGGCGCCCGCCGGCGAGCACCACCCGGCGCACCCGCTGGCGGTAGCGCACGCTGCCCCCGGCCCGGCGCACCACCCCGGCCAGCGTCTCGGCGATCGCCCCCATCCCGCCCTCCAGGTGGACGACGCCCCGCCGGGGGAGGTCGAGCGCGGCCGCGCCGTAGAGCGCCTGGGCGGCGCCGCTCGTGGTCTGGGCGGCGATCTGGAGCTGGGCGTCGACGAAGCGGCGCAGCCGCCCCTGCCCCGCCGGCAGGTGGGCGGCGACGCTGCGCCAGACGTCCGGGAGCAGCGGCAGCGCAGCGCCGAGGCCGCCCGGCGGCCGGAACCCGGCCCCGGCGGCGAGCAGCGCGACCGCGTCCGCGGGACGCTGCGGCGGCCACGGCGGCGAGCCCCGGGAGAGGGCCCAGAGGACGTCCGCCGCCCGCTCCTGCCAGGCCCAGAACGCCTCGCCCTGCGGCCCGAATGCCTCCCGGCGCGCCGCCCGCCAGCGCCCCTCGTCCCCCGTGCGGCTGACCGTGACCCCGTCCGGCAGGTGCACCGTCATCGCCGCCTCGCCGGCGGCGACCGGACGCGCCGGCCAGCTGACCCCCAGGCGGCGCCCCAGCAGGGTCATCGGCCCGTCCGGGGAGAACCCGGCCGCGAGCGTCGCAGCGGCGTCGAAACGGTACCCCCGGTGGAAGAACGTGCCGGCGCAGCCCCCGGGATAGACGTGGGCTTCGAGCACGGTCACCGCCCGCCCGGCCCGGGCGAGCAGCGCGGCGACCGTCAGACCGCCGACCCCGGCCCCGAC
>DATLLM010000490.1:0-7288 GCA_035537855.1 Chloroflexota bacterium
CGGTATTGGTCGCCGTCGGCGGGACGGGCGTGGCGGTGGGGGTGTTGGTCGCGGTCGGCGGCGCGCCGGTGGCGGTCGCCGTACTCGTCGGCGTCCGGGTCGGCGTCGGCGTCGACGAGGTGAGACGGAACGAGTACGTCCCGGTTGAGGTGTCCGTACCGGACGGGGCGACGGTCAGGGTGTACGTGCCACCCAGGGCGAGCGTCCGCGCCGTGGGCGCGCTGCACAGCGGCGCGTCGAAGACCTGGGTATTCGCGGCGTCGCGCAGCTGCCAGCGTGGGGCGCAGGTGCCGCCTTGCGGGCGGGTGTCGATCCCCTCGAAGGTGACCAGCTCCCCCGGGGCCGCGGTGAAGGTGTAGACGTCCGCGGCGCCGACCGACTCGATGTTGCCGGCGCCGGGTGCGGGCACCCCGTTGGAGACGGTGTCGCCGATGGAGATGGCGAAGGTCTGCGGCGCCGGGACGGCGAAGGTGCGGAAGGAGTAGGTCCCGGTGGAGGGGTCCGTGCTGCCCGCGGCCACGGTCAGGGTGTACGTGCCGCCGAGGGAGAGGGTCTGGATGCCCGGCACGGAGCAGATGGGCGAGTCGAACACCAGGGCAGTGGCGGCGTCGCGCAGCTGCCAGCGCGGGGCGCAGGTGCCGCCCTGCGGGCGGGTGTCGATCCCCTGGAAGAAGACGCGGTCGCCGGCCACGGCGGTGAAGGTGTAGATGTCCGCCGCGCCGACGACCTCGATGTTCCCCGCGCCACCGGACGGCACCCCGTTGGAGACCGTGCTGCCGATGGTCAGGGGGAAGATCTGCGGTCCCGGGACGGCGTAGGTCTGGAAGGAGTAGGTCCCCGTCGCTCCGGCGGCGGCCGCGACGGTCAGGGTGTACGCGCCGCCCAGGGAGAGGGTCTGGATGCCCGGCACGGAGCAGATGGGCGAGTCGAACACCAGCGTGTCGGCGGCGTCGCGCAGCTGCCAGCGCGGGGCGCAGGTGCCGCCCTGCGGGCGGGTGTCGATCCCCTGGAAGAAGACCCGCGCGCCGGCCGAGGCGGTGAGCGTGTAGACGTCCGTGTCGCCGGCGGCTTCGATGTTTCCGGCGCCGGGCGCGGGCACCCCGTCGGACACGGTGCTGCCGGTGGTCAGGGTGAAGGTCTGAGTCGTCGCCTCCACGAGCCCGGCGGCCGGTCCGGCGAGCGAGACGATGACGCTACAGGTCAGAGCCAGGAGCAGCAGGAGTCCGGTCGGAACTCGGTGGCGCAGTCGGTGGCCCTTCGGCGCCACCCGGCGTCCAGGGGCGCTTCCAGATTCCCGCCGCTGCGCACCGCCAGCGTGCCGACGCATCGTTCCTCCTGATCGTTACCGCCGCTCACGCGAGGCCGTGGTGTAGTGGGACGTCACCGGAGCCGGACGCAGCGGCGCACGCCGCAGCTAGCCTGCCGGCGCACCGATGGTAGGCGGGCGGGCCGCGACCGGCATCAGCAACTTGCGGAAGTGTTCGTCCTCGCAGCGAGCGCACCGGCGCGCTGCGTAGGCGAATCGTGGAGACGGGTGGCGGCGCTGGCTCTCAGGCGGAGCCGCTGGGACTCGGAGCGAGGGCGCTGAGGATGTCGCGCGCGTGGGCGATGACCGCGCGTCGCGGCAGGCGGAGCTTGCTGCCGATGTGGGCAAGGTGCGACTCGACGGTGCGCTTCTCCGTGATCAGACGCACGGCGATCTGCTCGTTGGAGAGGCCTTCGGCCACCAGGCGCAGCACCTCGCGCTCCCGGGAGGTCAGCGTCCGGCGCAGGGCCTCTGACGGCAAGGTGACCGGGGAGGCCCTGCCGGCGGGGTGCGCCTCCGGGGGCGGGGGCGCCGCGACGGGAACCGCGCCGGGCGCCGCCGGCGCCATCAGACTCAGGGCCTGCACGCGGCCCTCCGCCCAGAAAGGCGCCCAGAGCGGCCCCTCCAGGCCAACTCCGAGGACGGAGAGGGTGGTGCTGAGGCGGGACCGTTCGGCGGGGCCCAGCCCCGAAGCGGAGGACTCGAGCAGGGCGGCCGCCGCGCCGAGCAGCAGCGCGGCGCGGGCCAGGTGCCGTTCCGCCGCCCCGACGAGCACGTCCGGGTGCAGCAGGAGGTCGCGCAGGGACTCCTGGGCGCCGCCGCTCGCGGCGGGTAACCCACCGACGGCCCCCGCTACACCACCCACGCGACCCTCTCCGTCAGCACCCACCCTGCGGGGCCGACTGTACGCGGGGCGCGGTGCCGACCGGATTGCGGTCCGGTTGAGTCGAAGTTGCAGCCGTCGCCATCTGGTACGGGGTCGAGACGCCGGGCCCCTCCGGTGCAGCGGCTGAGACGTCGATCGGGGGCGCAGGCCCCGGACGCGCAGCGCGTCCGCCGGCGGCGCGGCGGGCTGCCGCCTCACCCCCGACCGATTACGATCGGCTCGTGACCGCTACGCCAGCGATCTCGCTGCTGGACTTCCGATTGCCGGACGGCGCCGACGTCCCGTTCGAGATCGGCCGTCTGGAGACGACCCACCGGCTGCACGCGAACACGCGGCCTCACCGCCACCGCTTCCACGAGATCATCTGGTTCGTCGAAGGCGCCGGCGCCTACACCGCCGACTTCGAGGAGCACACCATCCGGCCGCAGACGGTCTTCCTGGTCTCGCCCGGGCAGGTGCACGCGGAGCGGGTCGACCGGCCACTCGGCGGCTACATGCTGCTCTTCACGCCCGACTTCCTGGCGCCGGAGGGGGGCGTCCCCGACGGGTCCGCCGCGCTGCCGTTCTTCCGGCCCGGCACGGCCAATCCGGTGCTCGCGCTGACCGGCGAGGACGCCGGCCGGTTGCGCGCCGTCGCCGAGGACCTGCTCGCGGAGTTCGCCGCGCCGGATGCCTGGCGGCGGGACATGCTCCGGGCGCGGCTCCACGTCCTGCTGCTCGCGCTCGGCCGCGTCGCGCGGCGACAGGGCGTGCTGATGGCGCCGCCGGCGTCGCCCGTGGCCCGCTTCCAGGCGCTGGTCGACGACCACTTCCAGCGCCTGCACCGCGTTGCGGAGTACGCCCGGCTGCTGGGGCTGACGCCCGGCCACCTGAACGACCTGACCCGGGCGACCACCGGCCAGAAGGCGAGCGCTCTGATCCAGGCGCGGCTCGTCCTGGAAGCGAAGCGGCTCCTGGCCCACTCGGACGCGCCGGTCGCCGAGATCGCGGCCCATCTGGCGTTCGCCGACCCGGCGTACTTCGGGCGCTTCTTCCGGCGCCACGTCGACCGGTCCCCCGGCGCCTTCCGGGCCGCGATCCGCGAAAAGTACCAGGACGACCGCTGATTCTCCCTTCCGCTGCGGTGTCCCCGCGGCCTAGGCTTGGGGCAGCCTATGAATCGGAGATCGTTCCTGGTGTCTGTGCCCCCGGTCGTCCTCGCCGCCGCCGGAGCGTTCGGCGCCGGCCGGCTCTCACGCTCAACGCACCGCCCGCCGGCCGCGCCGCCGTGCGGGGCGACCCCGGACGACGGGCGCGGTGCCCAACCGCCGGACCCGTCGGAGCCGCCGGCCGCGCCCGGGGCCGGGGCCGGGGCCGGGCCGCGGCTGGTCCCGCCGCTGCCGACGCCGGCGGCGGCCGAGCGGGCCCGGTTGGAGGAGTGGCTCGATCTGGCTGCGCGGCCCACCGGGACGGCGGTCTCGGGCTGCTGATGTCGACCACGGGAGGCGATCCGATCGACCCCGGACTCGAAGCGGAGCCGTCCCGAGAGACCCGCGTCGCGGTCGTGCTGGGCACCGAGGCCGAGCCGCTGCTCATCCGGTACTGCACCTGCGTGCGGCGCGGAATCTACGGGACGGCCGACTCGTACGCCCTGCGTACGGTCTCCGGCTGGATCCTCGTCGATCCGGCGCAGCCGACGCCGGCCGGCGCCGAACGGCTGGCCCGACTGATCGACGAGCGCCCCGCGGCGACGGTCCTGACCAGCGACGGCCACGAGCGCTTCGGCTACGCCGTCCGCGAGCAGTGGGGCACGCCGGTGTGGGGCCCGAGGCCGGGCGAGGCGCAGCGGGACGTGGAGTATGAGGGCGTCCCCGACCGCCTGTACGCTGAGGGCGACCCGCTGCCCGGCGGCCTGCGCGCCGTCAAGCTGGCCGGCATGTGGCGCGGCGACCACGCCCTCCTGTGGACGGCCCCCGCCACGCCCGCCGGACCGGACGGTGGACGCGTGCTCTTCAGCGGCGACGTCCTCAACGGCCAGGTGGAGCCCGACCTGTCGCACGAGGCGCACTTCCGCCGCGAGCCCGGGCTGTACTTCGGCGCGCGTCCGGGGTACGTCGAGCGCCACGCCGATCCGGCCGCGCTCAAGGCGAGTCTCGAGCGGCTGCTGCGCGAGGACTTCGACCTGATCGCCGGCGCGCACGGCCGGCCCTACGGCGACCACCCGAGAGAGGCCCTCGCGCGGCTGATCGAGACGATCTGAGGCCGTTCGCCCCACCGGGCGGCGCCACCATCGCAGCGAATCGACGTGGACGTTCGTGCCGCTGTTTAGACTTCAGCCGTCAGGCGAGTGTGGACGTGAGCGGGTCGGCGGGCCAGGAGACCGGAGCGCGGGCGGCGCCGCCCGGGCGCAGCGCCGCGGCGCGGGGCGCCGCCGCCGCCGCCGCCCGCGCGACGTGGCGGTCCCATCTCCTGGCCGGCGTCTTGCCCGTCGACCCGGCGCGGGCCCCCGCCGACCTGGTCGCCGGAATCACGCTGGCCGCCCTCGCCATTCCGGAGGTCATGGGCTACGCCTCGATCGCCGGCACGCCGGTCGTCACCGGCCTGTACACCATCCTCCTGCCCATCGCCGTCTTCGCCCTGTTCGGCTCCTCCCGCCACCTGGTCGTCGGCGCAGACTCCGCGACGGCGGCGATGCTGGCGGCGGGCCTGTCGGGACTGGCCGCTGCCGGATCGCCCGACTACCTCGCCCTGGTCAGCCTGGCGGCCCTGCTCACGGCCGGCTGGCTCCTCCTGGCGCGCCTCTTGGGGCTGGCCTTCCTCGCCGACTTCCTGTCCCGGTCGGTGCTGATCGGCTTCCTCACCGGGGTCGGCGTGCAGGTGGCCGCCGGCCAGCTGGCGGGTATGCTCGGCGTGCCCGGCGGCGGGTCGGGGACGATCGGCAAGGCGCTCACCGCCCTCTCGCAGATCCCCCAGGCGAGCCTCCCCACCCTCGCCGTTTCGCTCTCCGTGCTGGCCGTGATTATCGTCCTGAAGCGAGTGGCCCGGCGGGTTCCGGGGGCGCTCATCGCCGTCGCCGGCTCGATCGCCGCCGGCTACGCGCTCGACCTGGCGTCGCGCGGCGTCGCGCTGCTCGGCCCTGTCCCCGGCGGGCTGCCGGCGTTCGGGCTGCCGGCCGTGAGTCCGGCGTCGATCGGCCCGTACCTGCCCAGGCTGCTGACCACGACCGGCGCCATGTTCGTCGTCATCCTGGCGCAGAGCGCCGCCACGTCGCGGGCCTACGCGGCGCGCTACGAGGAGCGGCAGGACGAGAACACCGACCTGATCGGCCTGTCGCTGGCCAACGTCGCCGCGGGGTTGTCCGGGACGTTCGTCGTGAACGGCAGTCCCACCAAGACGCAGATGGTCGACGGCGCGGGCGGGCGCAGCCAGCTCTCCCAGCTGACGTGCGCGGCCGTCGTCCTCGTGGTGTTGCTGTTCCTGACCGGGCCCCTCGCCTATCTGCCCACGGCGGTGCTGGCCGCGATCGTCTTCCTCATCGGGGTCGAGCTGGTCGACCTCCGCGGCATGCGGCGGGTGCTCTACGCCCGGCCCCGGGAGTTCTGGGTGGCCCTGTTCACCGCGGGCGTGGTGGTGGTCGCGGGCGTCGAGCAGGCCGTCGCCGTCGCGATGGCCCTCTCCCTGATCAGCCACACCCGGCGGGGCTACAGCCCGCACAATACCGTCGAGGCCCCAACGTCCCAGGGCTTCTGGCGCTCGCTCCCCGTCGCCACCGGCGCCCAGGCCGCTCCGGGCCTGGTGATGTACCGCTTCACCCACGACCTGTACTACGCCAACGCGCAGCGGCTCATGGACGAGGCCCTGGCGCTGACCGGGCCCGCGGCGGCCCCCGTCCCCGTGCGCTGGCTGTGCGTCGACGGCGCGGCCATGGACGACGTGGACTTCACCGGCGGGGCGACGCTCGCGCAGGTGGCCGCCACCCTGCGCGAGCGGCGCGTCCGCCTCGTCTTCGCGAACGTGTCCGACCACGTGCGCGACGAGCTCGACCGGTCCGGCGTCACCGCGCTCGTGGGCGCCGGCGCTTTCTACATCGATCTCCAGCAGGCGTGGGAGGAGTACCGGAATGTCGCTGCCCGAGACGCCGCCGCCGGCGCCGCCGGCCGATCCGGCCCGCGGTGAGCCGCGCCCCCTCCTCCCCTCACGGCCGCCGCCGAGCGTGCCGCAGCAGCGCCGGCTCGGTCGGAAGCTCCGGGATGCGCTCCCCCGCGAGGCGCACGCGGTCTGGCGGCCCCCGCCCGACCGCCGCAGTCCGGTGGACGTCCTCGAAGCGCAGGCCGCCGACCGGCTCCCGGACCTCGTCCCGGTGCGCTACGGGCGGATGCTCGCCTCGCCCTTCGCCTTCTTCCGCGGCGCCGCCGCGGTCATGGCGATGGACCTCGCCACGCTACCGCGGACGCCGCTGCGGGTGCAGCTCTGCGGCGACGCGCACCTCTTGAACTTCGGGGTCTACGGCTCGCCGGAGCGGGAGCTGGTGTTCGACATCAACGACTTCGACGAGACGCTGGAAGGCCCGATCGAGTGGGACCTCAAGCGCCTGGTGACGAGCACCGTGGTCGCGGCGCGGCAGAACGGCTTCCGTCCGGCCGAGTCCCGCGCCGCCGCCCTCGCCGCCGCCACCGCGTACCGCGAAGCGATGCGGCGCTTCGCCGGCATGGGCACGCTCGCGATCTGGTACGACCGCGTGACGGTCGACGACGTGGTCCGCATTCTCGATTCGCGCGGGGCCAGGAAGTGGGCGGTGGACTGGATTCGCAAGGCGCGCAGCAACACCAGCATGAAGGCCCTCAACACCCTGACCCGGGTCGTCGACGGATGGCACACGATCGTCGACGACCCGCCCCTGATCGAGCACCTGCCGCCGGCGGAGGGCGCCGACCTGGCCGCCCGAATCCGGCACGACCGGGACGGCTACCGGCACAGCCTGACGCCCGACCGGCGCCACCTGCTCGACCAGTTCCGGACGCTCGACATCGCCCGCAAGGCGGTCGGCGTGGGCAGCGTTGGGACGCGCTGCTACGTCGTCGTCCTCCAGGGCCGCACGAGCGGCGATCCGCTGTTCC
>DATLLM010000491.1:0-5217 GCA_035537855.1 Chloroflexota bacterium
AGGGGCTTGAAGATGCCCCGGTTGGCCTGCTCGCGCCCGGCGTTGCCGTCGGCGACGACGCCGAACCACGACCCGTCCGGCAGCGAGCCGCCGGCGGCCATCACGGTCAGCTTCTCTCCCACGTCCGGCTGGGCGTCCAGCAGGTTGACGGTGATCCCCGTCTCCGGGGTGAAGAGCTTCTTCGCCCGCTGGTCGTAGAACTGGCTGTGGCCGGTGGGGCTGGACACCCCGTTCCGGGTCAGCATCTCGATGGTCACCGGCCCCTTGCTCTGGCCGGCGGTGCCTCCGCTCGAGCCGCCGGCCGCCGGGCCGCAGGCGGCGAGCACCGCCCCCAGCGCCACCCCGCCGGCGCCCGCCCCGAGCGCGCGGCGCCGGCTGATCCCCTGCCTGCCCTGTGTACCCCACATCTGCACGGCTCTGCGTCCCTCCTACGGCGGCCCCTGGGGGCCTCTGCCGGCTGCTCCGAGTCGCTACCAGCCTGCCTCGCGGGCGAGCCTAGTAGTAGATGTAGTGTATTGGCGGGCGGCGCCGCTGCGCCACCGGCGGTGGGCGCCGCCGACGGGTCAGGCGATGGGCCGGCCGCCCTGGTATACGGCGACGACGTCCAGCAGGCAGCGCATCGAGTCCAGGGGGTTGCCGCGGACGACGAGCAGGTCGGCCATGCGCCCGGGCTGGAGCGTCCCCACCAGATCGCCCAGACCGATGGCGGTGGCCGGGACGGCGGTCACCATGCGCAGGGTGTCCAGGGGGGCGATCCCGCCGCGCTCGGAGACGGAGACGGCGAGCCAGGCCAGGTCGGTGCAGGCGTCGTCCCACTGCCCGAAGATGGCGTCGGTTGAGAAGAAGGACGGGACGCCGAGCTCGATGCCCCGCCGGAACCACAGCCAGCGCTCCTGGGACGCTTCCAGGAGGCGCCGCTCGGAGGGGCTGAGGGGGGCGCGCAGGGGCTTCTCGGCGATGATCCGGCTGGGCTGGGTGGCCATGTTGCGGTAGATGCCCCGCTCGGCCATGCGGCGGGCGACGGCCTCGTCGAAGGCGACGGCGTCGCCGCTGGCGTCCAGCCAGTTGCAGTGCTCGACGGTGTCGACCCCGGCGGCGACGGCGTTGGCGATGCCTTCGGTGCCCAGGCAGTGGGCGGCCACGCGGCGTCCCAGGCGGTGGGCGTCGTCGATCATGGCCCGCAGCTCGTCGACGGAGAACTGCGCCCGGCCGACGCTCGTGCCCGGGGTCATCCGCCCGCCGGTGGCCATGATCTTGATGAAGTCGACGCGCTCCTTGACCAGCCGGCGGACGAGGGCGCGTCCGGCTTCCGCGCTGTCCGCCTCGGCGCCGCAGACCCAGAGGTGCCCGGTGGTGGTGGTGATCGGGGGGCCGCTGGTGAGCAGGCGGGGGCCGGGGAGGAGCCCGGCGGCGATGCCGTCCCGCAGGGCGGCGAGGAACGTGCCCCGGCTGCCGCAGTCGCGCACGGTGGTCACCCCGGCCTGCAGCAGGCGGCGGCAGTGGAAGGCGGCGCGGACGAGGAGCTGGTGGTCGTCGAAGCTTCGGGCGTGGTCGTAGATCGCCTCCCCGCTGCGGTACATCAGGTGGACGTGGCCGTCGATCAGGCCGGGGAGCAGAGTGGCGTCCGGGTACTCGACCACCTCGGCGCCGGCGGGGACGGGGACGTCCGCCGCCGGCCCGGCGGCGACGATCCGCTCGTCCTGGACGACGACGGCCCCGTCGGCGATCGGCTCGCTCCCGGGCGCGCTGTCCGGGGCGCAGGGGATCAGGGTGGCGCAGCGCAGGTAGCGGCGGCGGGGAGCGGCGAGCACGAGGGGCGGCCCGCCCTACTCGGCCCCGGCCGCCGGGCCGGCGCTCTCGGTCGGGTCCCAGAAGCCGAGGGCGTTGTACCCGGAGTCGACGTGCAGGATCTCCCCGGTGACGTTCTTCCCCAGGTCGCTGCAGAGGAAGACGACGGCGTTGCCGGCGTCCTCGACGTCGACGTCCCGGCGCAGGGGGGCGACCTGGGCGGAGAGCTTCTTCATGCCCATGAAGCCGGGGATGCCCCGGGCGGACATGGTGCGCAGGGGGCCGAGGGAGAGGAGGTTGACCCGGATGTTGTCCGGCCCCAGCTCGGCGGCGAGGTAGCGCCCGATGCTGTCCAGGGTGGCCTTGGCCACGCCCATGATCTTGTAGCCGAGGACGACCTTCTCGCCGCCGTAGTAGGTCATGGCCGCGACGCTGCCGCCGCCGCGCTTGCGGAAGAGGGGCTCGGCGCCACGGGTGAGGGCGAGCAGGGAGTAGGCGCTGCTGTCCATCGCCACGTGGAAGTCTTCCAGGGTGGTGTCCGTGAAGCGGCTGCCGAAGGTGCTCGGGGGGGCGTAGGCGATGGAGTGGACGACGAAGTCCAGCCCGCCGAACGCGGCGTCGATCTGGTCGTAGACGGCGCCGATCTGGGTCGTGTCCGAGGCGTCTTCGAGCGGGACCAGGAGCGAGCCGGCGACGCCGGCGACGAGGTCGGCCGCCTGGTCGGCGTAGCGCGACTGGTGGGTGTACGCCAGGCGCGCCCCTTCGCGCAGACAGGCCTGGGCGATGCCCCAGGCGATGCTGTACTTGTTGGAGAGCCCGGCGATCAGGCCGAGCTTGCCCTCCAGTAGTCCGGGCATGTCCCTGCCTCCTGAGCTAGCTCCTCACCGCTGAGCCGGCAACGCCGGGCGGGGGTCCGGTGAAGGTGGGCGCGACGATAGCACACCGCGGCGCAGACCGCGGTCCGGCGCCCGGGTGGCGGGCGCGAGTCAGGCGGGCGGCTCGGCGCCCAGCCGGGCGAGGAGGATTCCGGCGACGATGGCCGCCGTGCCGGCGAGCAGCCCCGGGCCGGCCGGCTCCCCCAGAATGAGGATGGCCAGCACGACGCTGAGGGGCGGGATGAGGTACTGCAGCGGGGCGATGCGGCTCACCGGGAGGTGGGCCAGGGCGAAGTTCCAGAGGGAGAAGTTGAACGCGGTGCAGACGGTGCCGAGCCAGAGCAGCTGCCCTTTGGTCGCGGCCGGGGCGGCGGCGAAGGCGGGGAGGCTGCCTCCGATCCCCAGGAGCAGCGGGGCCAGCAGGGGCAGACTGGCCCAGCCGGCGGCGACGGCGGTGGTGGCGAAGGGGTCGCGCCCGACCATCACCCGCCGGGCGACCAGGTTGGAGAAGGCGATCAGCATGCTCCCGCTGAGGGAGATGGCCGCGCCCAGAGCGAACGCGGCGTTGCCGGAGATTCCGGGACCGCCGGAAACGAAAGGACCACCGGATGCCGGGAGCGGGCCCGGATCCGCCGGGGCGGCGAGGGCGGCGGTCCCGGCGGCCACCGGCGCCGGGGCGCCGCCGAGGAGGACGAGGGCGACGCCGACGGCCGCCAGGGCCGAACCGGCCAGGAGCAGCGGGGCGTTCCGGGCCCGCCCGGTGGCCGTGGTGTACAGGGCGAGCCAGAGGGGGCTGAGGTTGTTCAGCAGACCGTTGACCGCCGCCGGGAGGAACTGCTGGGCGATCATGGCCAGCAGGGAGGTCCCGGCGAGGCTGATCAGCCCCAGGACGCAGGGCCCCCGCCAGTCGGTCGTCGCCTCGGCACGGAGCCGCCCCAGGCCACGGCGGAGGTGCCCGTAGCGCAGGCAGGTGATCAGGGCCAGGACGAGCGCGGCGATGACGGCCCGGGTGAGGGCGACCATCAGGGGCGTGACCTCGGCCAGGGCCAGCTTGGCCACCGGGTAGAGCGAGCCCCAGCCGAAGATGGAGACGGCGGCGGCCGTGTAGGCCAGGCTGCGGCGATCGATGGCGCCCGAACCGGTGGGCGACCCGGCCGGGCGGCGTCCGGCGGCGGCGGTGGCGGCGGGTGGCACGGGTGCGCGCAGGCCGGCCGGCCCTACTGCCTGAGGGTCGCGACCAGGCGCCGCGGGCTGATCAGCAGGTCGAGGGCATCCAGGATGGAGCCGGTGACGACGTCCGCGCTGTGCAGGACGGCCGCGCTCGCCCCTTCCGGGCCGATGACGGCGATCCCGATCGCCGCCTCCTTGAGCATGAGGACGTCGTTGGCGCCGTTGCCGATGGCCACGGTGCTGTCCGAGCCGAGCCGGCGGACGACCTCCGACTTCTGCCACGCCTCCGGCTTGCCGTCCTCGGTGCGGATCGCCTCCAGGTCCAGCTGGCGGTCGATGGCTTGTTGCTGCCCGTGGGTGTCTGCCGTGATCATCAGGATCTCGACGTCCCGCTGGAGGCGGGCCAGGCGCTCCTTGACGCCGGGGATCAGCTCGCCGTCCTCGGCGAGGGTGCCGTTGACGTCCACCACCAGACGGACGAACTCGTAGCTGCCCCGGCCGGGAATGTCGATGGCGATCATGGCAGGTGCCGGGGATTGTACCGGCTACACAGCCGTCCTCCGGCCGCCCGGCGGCCGCCGCTCGGAGGGTCAGCCCCAGGGGCCGGCGGCCGCGCCGGGCGGGAGGGGCCGCACGACGGCGACGCCCTCCAGCCCCTCCGTCGCGATCAGGGCGGTCAGGCGGCGGCGCAACGACGCCCCTTCGCAGAACCAGACGACGGCGGCGTAGTCGAGCGCGGCGGCGTACCAGCCGAGGATGCGCCGGTAGCTCCCCGGCCCCTTCGCGGTCAGCTCGACCTCGACGGCCAGGGTCTGGCCTCCGAGGACGAGGGCCCCGTCCGGCGGGTGCCCGGGGTACTCCCAGCGGTCGGGCGCGCGGGCGGCCAGCCGGCGCAGCTCGCGCTCCGTGACCCAGGAGGACCCGGGGTACTGGCGGAGCAGGGCGGCGGCCACGTCGGCGACGGCCAGGTGGTGAGCCGCCAGGGCGGGCACGAAAGGGGCCGGACGCAGGCCGCCGGGGGCGCCGGCCCCGGCGGCGGCCCGGGCGGCGCCGGCACCGGCGGCGGTGATCAGGTAGACCTCGCGTCCCGCGTAGCGCGGGCGGACGACGCGCAGGTACCCGCCCCGGACGAGCGCCGCGAGGCGGGCGGCCGTGGCGGCCGGGCCACCGAAGTGCCAGGCGCCCAGGTGCGCCGCGCCGAGGAGGCCGAAGCGGTTGACGTCGCTCAGGGCGGCGCGCTCGGACGGGGTGAGGGGTGCGGCCCTGCGCCCCGCGGCGCGACTCCGCCGGGCGTGGCCGCGCTGCGTCCCGGAGCCGTCCCCTGATGACGGCGCCGGCTGGGGACGGGCGACGCCGTGCTCTCCGTCGTCCCGCTCGGCGACCG